>JAGXHH010000039.1 GCA_024636355.1 Desulfobacteraceae bacterium
AGATGTGTATAAGAGACAGAGGTTGACGAATGCTGTAAAAGCCCAAATTCGTCTTTCCGGCGGAATGACGGGCAAAGCCGAAAACGATTTCCAGGGAACTTGATGGTTTTGGTTTCGGTTTTCGTGCACGTGCACGGCATTTGTTTTTAAGCTCCTTTCTTCAAAAACAACACCGCCCAGCGGGGTCAATAGCTTCCAAGGAACTTCCTGTTTTTTCGTGTTCGTTGTCGTTGTCGTAATCGTCATCGTACTCGAATTTTTAAAACCGACAACGACAACGACAACGATTGAAGACCAAAGTTCCTTTCTGTAAAAACGTCGTCCAGCGGAGTTCGGAACTTCCAAGGAAGTTAATTCGAAATCGCTATCGCTATCGCTATCGCTATCGATTTCGAGAAGTTTTCGATCCCGATAGCGATTTCGATAGCGATAGCGGTGCCAAGACCTTTCTTCAAAAACAGCACCGCTCAGCGGGGTCAATAGCTTTTTACGAACGGCGAGTGCATGTTCTGCTGAACCTTCTCATTGCCGTAAGATTTTAATGAGGTTATCTATATGATTATTAATGAACAGGGGCGCTAACCAATAACTTTCCGGAAAAAGTACGGGTAAAATTATGGGAAAAGATGCGTGTGAACGGGTAGCCACGGTACTCGAAGAGTTGCTTGAACTGCTCAAGCTGGAGAAGATCGAAGAGAATATTTTCCGGGGAACCAGCCAGGATCTCGGCTTCGGCAATATATTCGGCGGGCAGGTGCTCGGCCAGTCGCTTTCGGCGGCCTCCCAGACCGTTTCGGAGGAAAGAAGCGCCCACAGCCTGCACGCCTATTTCATGCGCCCCGGTGATCCGGCAAAACCGATCGTCTACCAGGTCGACTGCATCCGGGACGGCAAAAGTTTTACCACCCGCCGGGTGGTTGCCACCCAGTCAGGGCGGGCCATTTTTTCCATGTCCGCGTCGTTCCATGTGCCGGAAACCGGTTTTTCTCACCAGGACGGGCTCCCGGACGTCCCCGGTCCGGAAGGCATCAAATCGGAACTGGAACGCTCCCGGGAAGTGGAGGACAAGATCCCGCCGGCTATCCGGAACCTGATTCTGTGCGACAAACCGATTGAGATCCGCCCGGTGAACCCGATGAATCCGTTTGCCCCGGAAAAAAAGGAACCGGTCCGGCATGTCTGGTTCAGAACCATTAAACAGATGCCCGACGATATGGCCGTGCATAAGTACATGCTTGCGTATGCATCGGATTTCGGCCTGGTGGCAACCAGCATGTATCCCCATGCCCGCACCTTCTGGGATCCGAAGATGCAGGTCGCCAGCCTCGATCATGCCATGTGGTTCCACAGGGACTTCCGGATGGACGATTGGCTGCTCTACAGTATCAGAAGCCCGAGCGCCAGCCATGCCCGCGGGTTGAACATCGGCAATATTTTTACCCGTGACGGTCGACTGATTGCCACAACCGCCCAGGAAGGTCTGATCCGTAACCGGGGCAATCCCTGAATCAGATTGCACTGCCGTTTTCCGTGCCCGGCAATCCGGTATCCGCTTGAAAGCAATAGGAAAATGCAGCCGAACTCCGATTTTTTCCTGCCGCCCCGGAGCAGATTTTTACTCTTCTCCTCATTTTTTTATTGCAAAAGTTTTGTTTTAAGGTAATTTATAAGAAATTTATAATCTTTATCAAAAGTATATGGAATCATTCATATATTCGTTTGAGAGTGAAGGTTATGGCGCAAGGAGCGGAACATTTGGTAAGTAAAACGGGGATTTTTTTATGATGCAAATTCCCGGGTTTCTTGGCAAAATTTTCCGCAAGTTGTTTCATGGCCTGCCATCGGCCAGATCGATTCCTGAAACAGTGTTTTTACTGTCATACCAGGTTCGCCGACGGCAGTATGATAGTGGCCCGTCCCTTCCGCTATCGTATACGGCCGGCCTTTTCGGGGCCAACACCTGAGCATCGACTTCGGTTTGAAGTGCCTCGGGTGGCGCCTCGGTTTTTACGGTCAAAAACAGCGCACCAACAAAGCAAAGTGAATTCGTCGGATTATTTTTTCCCGGTGTTCACTGATATCTTCGGTGCCGCGCGTTTTTCGACCGGGAAGCCTGTGCCAAAGGAAATGATAAAAATCGGTACGTGACTTGTTTTATTTTCTTTTCACCCGTTGGTCCTAAAAAGTAAACCGAATGAGAAAATCCAAAAAAGTAGAAATCCGGGGAGTCGGCGAAGTCCTGCTCGAACGCAGCCATCGCGCAAAGCACATCAATTTGACCATTAAGACCTTGAACGCCATCCGGGTGGCCGTCCCGATGGACGTTACATTTGCCGATGCGGAGCTTTTTGCCCGGTCGAAACGCGAATGGATGAGAAAACACCTGAACCGTATCGAAATCATGGTCAGGCAAATCGAACAGGTCAGCAAGGAAACCCCGCTCGATCGTAAAGCCGCCCGGGAAATTTTAGTCAGCCGCCTTGATGAACTCGCCGAAAAACACAACCTGCCATACAATAAAGTCTTTGTAAAAAATCAGAAAACCCGATGGGGCAGCTGCTCCATGAAGAACAACATCAATCTGAACGTCAATCTCGTGCGGGTTCCCCTGGAATTGATGGATTACGCCATCATCCATGAACTGGTTCATACCCGGGTTAAAAATCACAGTCAGCACTTCTGGAACCGATTGGAACGCTACCTGCCCAATGCGCGGACCTTCGACCAGGAACTCGACCGGTATTGGTTCCTGCTCAGTGACTGATTGGACCCGGACTTATGCACCCGAAAGTATCGATCGCGTATTTTATCACGTCACACGGTTTCGGCCACGCGGCGCGGGCATCCGCCGTGATGCAGGCCATGCATCGGAACTGGCCGTTCGTCCATTTCCATATTTTCGGCAACACCCCGGAATGGTTTTTTAAAGACGCCTCAGGCGTCTCCTTTACCTGTCATCGCCAGCAGACCGACGTCGGGATGGTGCAGGTATCGGCATTAAAAATTGATCTGCCTGAAACCACCGAAGCGCTATCCCGATTTTTTCCGCTCGATGAGAACCGTATTGCGGCGCTTGCGGGTCAGGTGTGCGCCTGCGACTGCCGGTTGATCATCTGCGATATCTCCCCCCTGGGCCTGGCGGTCGGAAAAAACGCGGGCATCCCGACGGTGCTCATCGAAAATTTCACCTGGGACTGGATTTATAAACCGCTTGCAACCGTCGAACCCCGCCTGGAATCGCCTGTCAACTACCTGGAACCGCTGTTTAAAACGGCCGATTGCCGGATACAGATCGCGCCGGTCTGCCGTCCGGTTCAAGAAGCGTTGCAAATGCCCCCGGTATGCCGAAAGCCCGCAACAGCGCCGGAGGATGTACGGAAGCAACTCGGTATTCGACACGACCGGCAGATGGTATTGGTAACCATGGGGGGAACTGTCGAAAACCACCGCTTCATCGACCGGCTGCAGCAGTTCGGCAACCGGGTGCATTTTGTCATCCCCGACAATTGCCCCGAGCTGCCGGCCAGGGGAGAAACCTGTGGCAATGTCACATTGCTGCCGCATCGTTCCGACTATCACCACCCCGATCTGGTCCATGCCGCTGATGCCGTAGTCGGAAAAGCCGGCTACAGCACCGTGATCGAAGTCTATGATGCCGGCGTACCGTTCGGGTACGTGTTGAATCCGGAGTTCGCCGAATCTGAAGTGCTCGCCCGATTCATAGCCTCGGAAATGCAGGGTCTGCCCATAGCCGGAGAGGACTTTGTGAGCGGCCGCTGGCTTGACCGGCTCCCGGAGATACTGGCCCTGCCGAAGGCGTCTCGAAACGGTGAAGCAAACGGGGCAGACGCGATTGCCGCCCATCTTTGCCACTGGGTCACGGAAATCGATGAACTGCTTGAAATTATCGATGCCGACGGGCTCACTGTCGGGGCGGCCCCGAGGTGTCATGTCCACGGCAGAAACGAGTGGCTGCACCGGGTCGTGCACGTGCTGGTGTTTGATCGCGAAAACCGCCTGCTGCTGCAGAAACGCGCCTTGACGAAACGGGTGGCCGCCGGCAGGTGGGATACCTCCGTCGGCGGGCATGTGGATTGCGGAGAAACTATTAACGACGCCGTCTTCCGGGAAACGGGCGAAGAACTCGGTTTTCGCCCCGAATCGCTGCAATTTGCCTACAGCTACACCCATTCAAATGATTTCGAATCCGAACTTGTCCATACGTTCGTTTGCCGCCACGATGGACCGGTTCGGTTTAATCCCGAAGAAATCGATGCGGTCCGGTTCTGGGAACCGGACGAAATTGAGCAGCGCCTGGGGAAGAAAATCTTCAGCGATAATTTCGAAGATGAGTATCGACGCTATTGCCGCTGGTCCGGATGTGCAAAATGAATCACCCGGTACTATTTTTTAAATCTGGGATCAGGTATCGAAAGGAACGCATGGATATCCGCAACACAGAGCCGGGGAAACGATGCCCAACATTTGGCGCCAGGCGGTTGTCAACCTTACCCGTGAGGCTTTATCAGCAGGAGTCCTGATAAAGTCATCGGCACTCGCGTGCGTGGCCACTTTTTTATCTGTCCCGTATTTTCATTACCTCCTGGTGCAGGCGCCCGGTCAAAACTCGATGCAATCCTTTCCGAACCCCTATGGGATCCTGTTTTCTCAATCCGGCCTGTACTTTGTTATTTGCCTGCTCTCGATTATGGTCGGCTACGGGTTTAAAAGCCGATACCGGCTGCCCGGTTTCGGCCGGATCGACCAGTGGCGGAAAAGCCTGCCCGCGCTGCTGCTGATCGGTCTGTCGGTGCTGGTTTTTTCCTATCTGGTTTTCGACCGCTATTTCATGGCGGTCTCCCCGGTTCCCCCTCCCGACAGCTTTGTCTATCTCATTGCCATCCCGTTAAACGGGACACTCACCGATGAACTCATCCTGCGCTTCGGGTTCGTCACGCTCGGCGTGGGGTTGTGCCGGAACAAAACAGCCGGCGTGGCCCTGGTCGCCTTTTTTGCCGCGATGCTGACGGAAAAATACTTCCGGTTTACCGGTATCGAACCGGGGATGGATCACCTGTTCGCTATCCGCTTCGTTCTGGCCTTTTCCATAAATTTTCTGCTTGGCTACCTGTTTGTCACGCGCGGCCTGCTGTATTCCATGACCGTCCGGTTGGTCCTGGGTCTGCGGTATCCGCTGCTGGCGCTGATGTTTGCTTATTAGTTGGTTCCTATTTACCGAAGATGCGGAAGCGGAACATCCGGAAATGGAAAAACAGGTAACATCCCAAACAGAACCCGGCAAGGGCAACGGCTGCGGCAAGGGCGACCATTATGGAAAAAAGCCAGCCGAGGACGCCGATGCCGGCAAGAAATGCAAGCTGGGCGAGGCCCAGCAGGGATGCGGCAATCGTATTGTTAAACCGCATCAATCGAAAATCTTCTTTTTCAGCCCCGGGAATTTTATCGGCAAAAAAATGCTGGCCGATCCGTGCCACCAGACTCCATTGCGGGCCGCCCACAAGAGAGGCCATGATCATAAGAAACAACAGGGTGGTGATCCAGGGTTGCTGCGTAATCAGCGCCAGCAGGATTCCCCCGAGAAGAATCCATCGATTCAGTTTTACAATCGGCATGGGAACCCCTGCGGAGAGGCCTTTCTGGTCAAATGTATTTTTTGTGTGTTCAGTCAATCTGTTTCCTCTTTGAATTTGTATGCGCTTAAGTTAACGGTTTTACCTGCAAATGGTTACATGTGGATTTTAAAAAGGTGGAAAAAACATGAAAGGGTTGAGCGTTGTATAACACCAACAAAAATAAGGATTCCTGATAAAATGTAAAGATTGTATCGGAAAATTCCGACAAGATGAAAGAGATGCCGTGCGGCTGATCGGGTCCCTGTCTGCTGTCGATGATTTCAACGAGAATCGAAGCGGATCGATTCTCGTTGAAATCATTTCATTTCCCTCTTATTATGGCGACGTTTTTTTTCGGGAATAATAAACCTTTTTGTTAAACGGGTGACGGAGGCCCGCTTCAAGCAGGTGGACTCCGAGGCATAATCCGTATACCGGTAGTATGCGTTTCACCAGGCATCATGTGCGATTACGAAAAAGGAAATTTATCTGATGGCGGACAGGATCAATGGCGGTCTGTGGCAGCGCGGACTCGACCGGGTCGGTGGTTTGGTGGACGATGCCTTTTTAACCCTGCCGAAACTGTTGAAACCGTTTCGGACCGAACGCGAAATTGAAAAGGATATCTACGAACAGGAAATCAATTTCTATTTCAACAAGGGATACGTTCACCGGCCGGAAACGTTCTTCACACTCCCCGAGGATGTGCCGGAATATACCATTGTTTCTGAAAAACCGTTTTTAGACGGCATTTGCCAGGTTCTTTCTTTTAAGAGCGGCTATGTCCCGCGCAATCCGATGCTTGCGGAAAGATACCTGGCCCATGAACGCAACCGCACCGCATACCTGGTGCGGTGGACCCACGGGGAGCCCGGCCGGAAGACGATTGCGTGCCTGCACGGTTACATGCTGGGAAATCCGAAACAGGCCGAACGGATGTTCAAGGTCCGGAACCTCTACCGTATGGGGCTGGATGTGGCGCTCTTCGTGGCGCCGTTTCACTGGAAACGCGCCCCTCAAGAAAAACGGCTGCGGGGCATTTTCCTGCAGCCGGATGATGTGGCAATGACCTGCGAATGCTTCGGTCAGGCCATGTGGGATCTGGCGTTAAGCCTTCAGATCCTTAAAAAGGAAGGCGCAGGGGAGACCGGACTCATCGGTGCGAGTTTGGGTGGTTACAATGCGGGGCTTTTTGCCGCGCTGAGTGACCGGATCGCCTTTGCCGCCCTGATGGTGCCGGCGGTGAAATTTTCCGGCACGTTCAGCCCCCTTGCCGTGAACTACCCTTTCATGATCGATCAGGTATTCCGGGTCAAGGTCGAACGGCTCTGGACCATGCATTCCCCCCTGAACTTTATGCCGAAAATTTCAAAAAACCGGATACTGGTCATCGCTGCCCGGGGCGACCGGCTCTGTCCGTTCGTCCATGTCCGCGCATTATCCGAGAAATGGGGATGGCCGAAGCACGTGTTTATGACCGGGGGGCACTGGATGGTATTTAACAGCCGTGAACGCGGCCGGGCATGGTACCGGTTTTTGAGTGAGCAGGGGTTTATCGCCCGGCGGTAAGTGCATGTTTTTTTGAAAGACGGTGTAACTATTCAGCCAATAAAGCTCCCTGTGCATGGGAACCCGTTTCAGATTTCCGGTAGCAGCCGATGTGCTTCATTCGTCAGCACATTCTATGATCAATGGCACCAGTTTCAACCGTAAATGTTACGCCCTTTCAGGGCTCTCCTCTTCCCTGGCCGTTCTTTCCCGGGGCGTTGCCCCGGGCTAATATGTGATGCCCTTTCAGGACATAAAAGATTTTCACTTACTCGATTTTTCCGGATAACCGTAATCCAGTTTTGCAAAATCCCTCTCTTTTGTATCTCTCCCTGCCTATGTTTACATTTTGTTAAAAGCTCAGAACTCCGCTTCGCGGCGTTATTAGAGAAAGGAACTTTGGTCTCCAATCGTGTTCGTTGTCGTTGTCGTAATCGGTTAAAAAATCCGAGTACAATGACGATTACGACAACGACAACGACAACGACAACGAAAAAACAGGAAGTTCCTTGGAAGAAACTGGGAGAATCAACACAGGCAAGACCGGGGAGGTGCATATGGTTGAAAGCGGCAGTTGGAAGAAACGAAAGGTGGTCATTATCGGCGCCGGGGCCGTCGGCTCCACGTTTGCCTATTCGCTGGCCCAGAGCGGGCTGGCCGATCAAATCGCATTGATTGACCTGAATCGGGATTTTGCCGAAGGGCAGGTGCTCGACCTGGCCCATGGCCGTCCCTTTTTTCCGACAGTGGATATTTATACGGGGGATGCAAGCGATTATGCGGATGCGGCCGTTATTGTCGTAACGGCCGGGGCGAAACAGCAGCCGGGGGAATCCCGCCTGAACCTGCTTCGCCGCAATGTGGCCATTGTGGAAAATGTAGTCGACGAAATCGTCGCCCGGTCGTCTCCGGCCGTGCTGTTAATGGTCAGCAACCCTGTTGATATCCTGACC
>JAGXHH010000040.1 GCA_024636355.1 Desulfobacteraceae bacterium
CCTATTTGCCTAAATTCAAGGCATTCCTTGGATCACTGCTGGGCAAGATCCCGAAGGCCGAGAGCCACGATCCCGCCCACCTGCTCTTCGACGACGTCATCGCTGCCGCCGAACCGAAACCGCCGAAGGTCAAAATCGATCCCAACGAAGATCTGGCCCTGATCATATACACGGGCGGCACGACCGGTCGCCCCAAGGGCGCGGCATTGTGCCACACCAATTTCGCCTACAACCTGGCCGCACTCGAAGAATGGGGCCGACTGGTTCACGAGCCGGGCGGAAAACCGGAGAAACTGCGTCGTGGGGGCTTTCACACATATCTCGGCGTCCTGCCCTGGTACCACAGCTTCGGGATGACCGTCTGCATGATGGCCTCCTGCGGGACCGGCAGCAGACTGGTCTGCATCCCGGATCCCCGGGCCGGCAATCCGCCGTTCACCGAAGTTTTAAAAGCCGTCCAGAAATACAAAGCCACGATTATGCCGGCCGTTCCGACCATTTTTGTCGCCTTCACCAATCATTCGCAACTCGATAAATATGACCTGACATCGCTGATGGGCTGTTTTTCAGGCGGCGCACCCCTGCCCCCGGAAGTCTGCAAGCAATTCGAAGCCAAAACCGGCGCGGTCATCTTCGAAGGCTACGGGTTGAGCGAAACCGCCCCGGTCGCCTCCTCGAATCCGACGAACCAATCGACCCGAAAGATCGGCTCCATCGGATTTCCGGTACCCGGCACCGATATTAAAATCGTAGATCTCGAAACCGGCCAGACTGAACTGCCCCGGGGCGAAGACGGCGAAATCGCCATCTCCGGTCCCCAGGTGATGAAGGGGTATTGGAACCGGCCCGAGGAAAATCAGGCCGTATTCCGTCAAATCGAAGGCAGCCGTTTTTTCCTGACCGGCGATATCGGCCACATCGATGAAGACGGGTTTATTACGATCACCGACCGCAAGAAAGACATGATCCTGGTCGGCGGTTTCAACGTCTACCCCCGGGATATCGAAGACATCCTGTTCACGCACCCGAAGGTCGAACTTGCGGCCGTGGTGGGAGTTCCCGACAGCAAAAGCGGCGAGATGGTGAAAGCCTACATCCAGCTTAAGGCCGGGGAAACGGCCACCAAAGAAGAAATTCAGGAATTCTGCAAGAAACATATGGCCGGCTACAAGCGCCCCCGCCAGATCGAATTCCGTGACGCAATCCCGGTCTCCCCTGTCGGCAAAGTACTGCGCCGGGTGCTCCGGGACGAGGAAACGGGCAAATAACCTGCTGGAAAATCAACCCCACAGATCCACATTACGTCTGCCGGCAGTCCCACCGTTTCTGCCGGCAGACGACTATTAAAGGTTTAGGGGTTTTGCGGGTTCCCCAGGCTCTTATTGGGAACCCGGTTCAGGGAAGCTCCACCTTCCCGGCCTGATCTTGCAGTAAAATGCGTTTAATTAAACGAACTTTCGAGGGCTTCAACAATAGTTTCAACAAGTTTTTTTAACTGTATTCTAAAAAGGGAGGGAAAACGCAAAATGAGGAAGTTACTGGTAATTTTATTATTTATGTTACTGGCCGTACCGGCCCATGCTATTGAGGCCGAAGACATCGACTTCGGCGGCTTCGTCCGGCTGCGGGGCTATTCCATGGAAAACATGTGGAGTTTCAACGACGATGCTGACTTTGACAACTGGTCGGTGTTCCGATTGATGACCTCCCTGCATGCCGGCATGGCCTTAAGCGATGATGTGGGGGTCTTTGTCCAGATAGCCAACCAGAACTACAGCGAAGGCGTGACATATAACTCAGCGGTTGTGGACAGATGGGAAGAAGACAATAATAGCAACAAAATATTCGTAGATAATGCATATATCGATGTAAACCGGTTCTTCGGCATGCCGGTAAACCTCCGACTCGGGCGCCAGAACCTGATGTATGGGACCGGCTTCGTGCTGTTCGACGGCCAGTCCCAGTATGCGTCCACATCGGTTTACTTTGACGGCGTAAAACTGACCTGGGACATTACCGAAAAAGCCAAGCTCGATCTGCTCTATTTCAAGGACCAGGAATTTAACCGCTCCGATGGGGCCGATGACGACATCACCCTTTCCGGCGCGTATTTTACGGGAAAATGCCCGGTTGTCGGAGGCCAGCAGGAACTTTATGTGCTGAATCGCAAGGACGAGGGTTTCGGCAAGGACATCTGGATGTACGGCCTGCGCCTTTCCGATAAATTCTCGATAGGACTCGATTATTCCGCAGAGATCGCCTACCAGGACGGAAAAATGGATGAGGATACCGGCCTCGATCAGGATGCGCTCGGCTATAAGCTGGAAGCCGGCTGGACATTCGCCGATATTGGCATCAAACCCCGCCTTTTTGCCGGCTATACCTTCCTGAGCGGCGATAATGATTTACTTGATGGTGAAAGCCATGCATGGGATGTCTTCTATGGCGGATGGCCGCAGTTCGGCGACCTGCTTGCCTGGGTTTTCGTCAACGGCCCGGCGGGTGCAGCAAATTCGGCAACGGGTTTCTCTTCAACTGCAAGCGTCATAGGCGAAGCTGCTTATACAAACCTGATCCTGCCCAAAGTGGGAATCAGTTGTTTCATCGGCCCCGTAGCCGCAGAAGTCAGCTACACCAAGCTTACAATTGATGAACCGATTGGCGGAGTTGATGATGATTTCGGAGATTACTACCAGATCCAGGCAAAATACGCGTACAATAAGAACTTGAGCTTTGCCGCATACGCGGCGATGATCGAACCCGGCGATGCCTTTGCAGCACCTGGTGATGACACCGTTTACGAAACTTTCTGGGAAACCCGCGTCAATTTCTGATCCCGGAATTTAAACCATAAATTCAGAAAAGGCGTGGCGCTTTTTGCCACGCCTTTTCTATTCATGCCACCTTTCGAATATTTCGATTTAATTCCCGCCGTGCATCTGGTATAGTGCAGCTCTATTCCGGTCCACTAAATTCGCTTAGAAGAATCATCCTGATATTTTTTTTAGAAGCGGGCGCAAGGAGGCACAATAGATGACTACTGAGAATTATCTGCGGGACAACGACGCATCGGTTCAACACTTAAGAAGCATTCCCGCCCTCGAAAGCTTCACCGAAAAAGACCTCTCGGAACTGTTGACGGTCAGCCGGATTGAAACATATATAGACGGCGAACAGATCATCGAAGAAAAAAACACCTCCGACAGCCGGGTGTACTACCTGATCTCCGGCAAGGCGAAGGTCATGAAAGGCGGCAAGGAACTGATCGTTCTGCGCCGTACCGGTGATGTCTTCGGTGAAATCGGGGTGATTACCGGCATTACCCGCTCGGCATCCGTCTTTGCAGTGGGGCGGACCATGTGCCTGGCCGTCGACCTGGCCCACATCGACCACCTGCCGGAAACCAGCCGGTTGATGTTCAAATACCTGATATTCCGGTCATTTGCCGAAATTCTGGCCAACCGTCTCCAGACCACGACGGAAGAACTCGTCAAGACGAAAGACCAACTCGAAAAAATCGAGAAAGAATCTTAAAATAAGGTGCGGCAAGGCCGAATGGTCATTCGCCTCCTGGAGTTTAAACATTCTGCACCATCCAGGAAGGGCGATTCGTGAATCGCCCCTACATTGGGGGTATCTCCAAAATACTACCGAAGCGCCACCAGCAACCGCTCATGGATATTGTCGAACCCGCCGTTCGACATGACCAGGACGATATCCCCGGCTTCGGCATCTGCGACGATAAAATCGATGATACTATCGGTTTCCTCGAAATAATGCGCATCGAACCCTTCTGCCCTTAAATCGGTTACCAGTTTTTCCGAGGAAAATCGCTGGCCTTCCGGAATTTTTTTGAGCAATGGTGGCTTTCTCACACAGATCCTATCCGCCCCGTTAAAGCACTTCGGATAGACCCCCTGAAATACCTGGCGCATGCTGGTATTCGTCCGGGGTTCAAACACCGCGATCAATCGACTTTCCGGATAAAAAGCACGCACTGCAGCCACCGTCTCCCGCACGGCCGTCGGATGATGGGCAAAATCGTCTATGACGGTCACCCCGTTTTCAATGCCCCGGATTTCCTGACGGCGCCTTACGCCGGAAAAGGTCTTGAGCCCGGCGGCGATCGCCTCGGCGGAAAGTCCCAGATGGGCGGCTGCTGCCACAGCCGAAAGCGCATTTAACCGGTTGTGATTGCCGATAAGCTTCATTTCGAAGTGTCCGAACAACTGACCGTTCCGCATCGCCTCAAACCCGCTCCAGGGGGGTGCGGCCCACGTCCGGCCAATCCGCCAGTGAGAGCCGTCGCCGGTACCATACCTTTCAATCCCGCAGGCGGCTGCGTTGTTCGCGAGCAGTGCGTCTATATTGGCATCCGTATCGTATGCAATCAGTCTGCCGGCTTCCGGGATGCCGGATACAAATCGGCCGAAGACGGCACACACATGATCGAGATCTTTGAAGATATCGGCATGATCGAATTCAACGCCGGTCAGTATCGCGATATGCGGGGGGTAATGAAAGAATTTGGCCCCTTTGTCAAAAAAAGCCGTATCGTATTCATCGCCTTCCAGGACGACGAATTCGCCGGCGCCGACCCGATAATTGGCGCCAAAATTAGCCAGGATGCCGCCGATCATGAATGACGGGTCAAGCCCCGCAGATTCAAGCAGCCAGGCCACAAGCGACGAGGTGGTGGTCTTTCCGTGGGTGCCGGTAATCACGATCGCCTTTTTCTTTCCCACCAGGAACCGGTTGATGGCCTGGGGCATGGAACAGTACGGCAGGCCTTTTTCAACGAGGGCATCCACTTCCGGGTTATCCTTCCGCACCGCATTGCCCACGACGACCAGATCCGGCCCATACGCCAGATTTTCCTCTGCGAAACCTTCCGTGACCGTAATGCCACGACTTTCCAGAAAGGTGCTCATCGGAGGATAGACGCCGGCGTCCGAACCGGTGACGGACAAGCCCATATCCTTTAAAACAGCGGCAAGCGCCCCCATAGCCGTACCGCAGATAGCGATCAGGTGAACGGATCGCACCTGCTCCGGGATGACATTCAGCTTAATATTCAGTGGCATTATAATTCGAATTCTTCAGGTTGGATGAAAGGGGATCATTACGAACTATCGGATCAATTCGGGCTAAATATAGCGCAGATTAAATGAAATGAAAAGGAAAGAGGTCAAAAGTTAAGGGTTCAAGGTTCAAGGTTCAAAGGTTTAGCGGGTTCCCAAGCTCCGGCTTGGGAACCCGGTTTCAAGAAGCTCCAGCTTCCCCTCTCTTTTCCTTGATCTCTCTCGACTTCTATCTCCTATCTTCTATTCTGGCTCCTAAATTCTGGCTCCTAAATTCTGGCTCCTGGATTCTGGCTCCTAAATTCTGGCTCCTGGCTCCTGGATTCTGGCTCCTGGCTCCTGCCCCCTATTCCACCAATTCCGGCAGGACTGCTTCTGCCGCGGCAAGGGTCTGGTCGATATCCGTCATATCGTGAGCGGCCGACACGAACAGGGACTCGAACTGGGACGGCGGCAGATAGATGCCGTTTTCAAGCATTTTCCGGTAATAACTGGCGAACCGTTTCACATCGCACGATTTGGCATCCTCGAAATTCCGGACCGCCCGATCGGTGAAAAAAAGGCTCATCATCGAACCCACCCGATTGAGTGCAATCGGCATTCCAACCAGATCGGCAATACGGACCAGCCCCGCGCTGAGCCGGGCGGATTTTTCCTCCAGATCTTTATAGAACCGGGGCTTCTTGAGTTCTTCCAGTGTGGCGATGCCGGCGGCCATGGCCAGCGGATTGCCCGAAAGCGTTCCGGCCTGGTAGACAGTGCCTGCCGGGGCGATCATCTGCATAAGTTTCTTTTTGCCGCCATACGCCCCTACCGGCATTCCGCCGCCGACGATTTTACCGAAACAGGTCAGGTCGGGCATCACGCCGAAAAGCGACTGGGCACCGCCATAGGCCAGCCGGAAACCGGTCATGACCTCGTCGAAGATCAGCACACAGCCATATTTTTCCGTTTCGGTTCGCAAGGCGGAGAGAAATTCCGTATCAGGCGGCACCAGTCCCATATTGCCGGCTACCGGCTCCACGATAACCGCAGCGATTTTTTCCCCTTTTTCGGCCATTACTGCCGAGAAGGTTTCAATATCATTGTACGGCAGGGAAAAAGTGTGCCGGGCGATATCTTCCGGCACGCCGGGGCTGCCCGGAATCCCGAGGGTTGCAACCCCTGAGCCGGCCGCCACCAGGAGGGTATCGGCATGGCCATGATAGCACCCGTCGAATTTCAATATATTATCGCGCCGGGTATACGCCCGGGCGAGCCGAACCGCACTCATGGTCGCTTCGGTTCCGGAATTGACCATCCGAACCATATCAATGGATTTTACCGCATCAACGATCAGGTCGGCCAGTGCGACTTCCAGGTCGATCGGCGCCCCGAAGCTGATCCCGCGGCCGAGCACCTTCTCGATTGCCGCTATTACCGACGGATATCGATGCCCGAGAATCATCGGTCCCCACGAACCCACATAATCAATGAACTCATTTCCGTCTTCATCGAAAATCCGGGACCCCTGAGCACTTTTTATAAACAATGGAGACCTGCCCACCGCCTGACAAGACCGCACCGGGGAGTTGACACCCCCCGGGATTACGGTTTTTGCCCGGTTGTACAGGTACGTCGACCGTTCTTCCTCTTTCATCGCAACCCCCCTTATCCGCTGTTGATAAACCGTTGACATGGATCGATGATTAAAGGTATTAAAAATAACAAAGACCCGCGGCGCCGTCAAGCGCGGTGTACCGCAAAACCTGAATATTCAGGAGTTTTAATAAAGACCGCAACCACATGACGCCTCAACAGAAGATTCATCAGTTTTCCAGAGTTCTTGCCTATATTCTGGAACGGCATCCGGAAGAGTTCGGCCTGATTCCCGATGCATCCGGATATGTCAGAATAAAAGATCTCCTCAAAGCATTAAATGAAACCGACGGCTGGCGCCACATCCGAAAAAGTCAAATTGATGAACTGCTGCTGGTCGATCCAGATCCGCCCGTCGAACTCGAAGAAAACCGCATTCGAGCCCGGCAGCGGCAGCACCTGCCGAACCTCAAACCGTGTCCGACCCCGCCGAAACTGCTCTACACCTGCGTCAGAAAAAAGGCGTATCCGACGGTTTCCGAAAACGGGATTTTCCCCGGCGCAGATCCCTATGTGATCTGTTGTGCGGATAAAGAACTTGCCGAACGAATCGGCCGGAGGAAAGATCACGAGGCGGTGACATTGACCATCCATATGGCAAAAGCCGCCGAATTCGAATTGGCATTTTCCGAATACGCCGATACCTTTTACCTTACCGGGCACATTCCTCCGAAAATTTTCACCGGCCCTTCGCTTCCGAAGGAACCGATCCGGGAAAAATCGGCCGAACCGGCCCGGACGCCGAAACCGGTAACCGAAGCCGGCACTTTTTTCCTGACACCTTCCCTGTTCGAACAGGGGAGCGGCCGAAAAAACAAGGGAAAAAAGAAAAAACTCGACTGGAAGCAGAACCGCAAACAGCACCGGCGCAAAAAGGAAGACGGCTGGCTGGAAGACTAATAATCGGTGTGGTCTTGCAGGTCGGGATTCACATCCCGACGCCCGTTTTCCACCATTGCAAAAGATTCTGTCGTGAAACGAAATCGTTAGATTAAAAGGAAATCGAAAACCCCGAACCGCAATCTCGGGCTCCCTTCGGGGACATCCAGTTAAAAAAACATTTGACAAGAAGTGCGCATATCGCTAAAAGAGTGTTTTACATTTCGTGGGCCGTTAGCTCAACTGGCAGAGCAACTGACTCTTAATCAGTAGGTTGAAGGTTCGATTCCTTCACGGCCCACCACAAAACAATCCAGCGAAGAAAAACCCCGGGAATCAAAATGTTCCCGGGGTTTTTTGTGTTTTTTCGTCCAGTGGAATCAGTTCGGCCATAAAATCGCGGTTATGGGCTGCTTGCAAACGAGCTTTATGATACAATCGTCTCGAAATCATGAGGGTAGGTTAGGATAAAAAATCCGCTGCAACTCAAACCTGTTACACGGGAGAAAACAAAATGGGACCATCCCGCCATTATTCCGACCAAAAACTAAAGCGCATACAACTGTTTGGGGCGGCGTTTATCATCATCGGGCTTTTCTTTTCGATTCACGGCGGTTTGAATCTGCTGGAGATTTACGGCCGTAAAACGCCCATGTTTGAACTCCAGGCGGTTTTTACACCGGAAAAAGGCAGGATGTGGTCGGAGTTTCTGGCCGGCATGTCGGTTTGCCTGACGGGACTTCTGATCGCCATAAAAGCATGGGGAGATCTGAAGCAAAAGAAAAAATCAGATTAGTCATTAAGATTGTACTACATAAGAGATCCTGTCTTTTAATCCGGCCCCTCTGCAAAATTCAGCAAGAGGACCCATCCGTTGATTCTAAATCGGTGTGATCCTCAACTCCGCGAGCTCAGGTAAAAAAGACGAATCAGTTTCAATGCTTCATAATCGAGAGTCTTTCCCAATGCCTCAAAAACGGGACTGAGGTAATCCGTACCATGGGTATCGAAAGCGGTAATGGCGGCATCCACTTGCTCGGCGGCCAACTCGGCGATAAGCGGCTCCAACCCCCCGGTACGCAGCGCATTTCCTTCCCCCCAAAATTTATACAGATGATCCAGGACGGTTTGCTGCTTGATGGAATATTCGGCCATAAGATCTGCAATCGACTTGCCGTCGTTGTAGGCGTTGCCGATTACCCGGTATCGCGGTACACGGCCGGAGGAGCTCACTAAATCCAGATCAATGGCGGCAATGTTTGCTTCAATTCCGTGTTCGCGGCAATAGGCGGTGACCAGGTCCAGGAAGGCCTGGCCGTATTTCCGTAACTTCATGGTCCCCACCCCGTGAATCCCCATGAGCTGCCCTTCGGATTGCGGAAACCGGGCAGCCATTTCCATGAGGGTTTTGTCGGGGAAAATCACGTAAGGCGGGATATCGGCCGCATCCGCCAGTTTTTTACGCTCACGCCGCAATAATTCAAAAAGATCCCGGTCATATTCGGTCGAATCCAGGTCCGCCGATGCGGGCGTGGGACCTTTCGGGTCAAGCCGCGCCTGCACATCGAGATTGCCCCGCATGACCTCCCACCCTTTTTCGGTTACGGCCAGTCCACCGAACTCCGTGTCCTGGTTCAACAACTCCTGGTGCAGGAATTGTCGGGCCAGCCGAAACCATTCCTCCTTGGAATATTCCTTGCCGATATCGTATGTGGAGAGTTTATCGTGGCCGAATTTTAGTACTTTCTGGGATTGGGAGCCGCGCAGCACATCGATGATATGGCCGGTGCCGAATTTCTCACCAGTGCGTTTGACGCAGGAAAGAAATTTCTGCGCCCCCACGGTGACATCAATTATATCCCGGTTGTCGGAACGACAGTTATCGCACATGCCGCAACTTTCTGCGGGATAGCTTTCACCAAAGTAAGCGAGCAATGGTTTGCGGCGGCAGACCTCAGTTTCAGCAAAACCGAGCAGCGCATTTAAGTGAAGGGTCGCCACGCGCTGCTCCGCTGCGTTTTTCTGGTTGATGAAGTACTTGATCTTCTGGATATCGCCGTAGCCCAGGAGCAGCAGGCAGTGAGCGTCAAGGTTGTCCCGACCGGCCCGGCCGATTTCCTGATAATACCCCTCGATGTTCCGGGGCAGATCGAAATGGACCACAAACCGGACGTTCGGCTTGTCGATTCCCATGCCGAATGCGACGGTCGCCACCATGATCGGTACATCGTCACGGATAAACAACTCCTGATTGGTTTTACGCACCTCATCGGAAAGTCCGGCATGGTAAGAACGTGCATTGTATCCGCGTCGCTGGAGGACCAACGTAATTTCATCCACCTGTTTTCGGGTCAGGCAGTAAATAATCCCGGATTCGTTCGGGAATTTTTCGATAAAATTTACTAACTGTGCGAGAGGCTGCTGTTTTTCTTTTACTTCCAGAAACAGGTTTTTACGATCAAAACTGGCGAGAAACTCCCGGGCATTGCCATCAAAGCCGAGTATTTTCCGGATGTCCTGGCGGACCCGGGGCGTGGCTGTTGCGGTCAGGGCCATGCAGACACTATCCGAAAACCGTTTCCGGACCTCCGCCAGCTGCCGGTATTCCGGGCGGAAATCATGCCCCCATTCCGATATGCAGTGGGCCTCGTCGACGGCCAGGCAGTCAATCTTCACATTGTCGAGCAGGGGAAGCATCCGCGGGGAGAATAAGGCTTCCGGCGCCGCATAGAGCAGCTTTACCTGACCTTCGCTCACCTGCCGCACGTTACGGGCATACGCCTCGGGGGTAAGGGAACTGTTTAGCAGGACGGCCGGCACGCCGGCCTCCGTCAATTGATTCACCTGGTCCTGCATGAGCGAAATCAACGGGGAAACCACCACGGTAAGCCCCGGCCGCATCATGGCCGGGATCTGGTAGCAGAGCGATTTTCCGCCGCCGGTGGGCATAATCAGCAGGGTATCGTTTCGGGCAAGACTGCTTTCAATAACTTCCTGCTGCAACGGCCGGAAATCATCATAACCGAATTTTTCCTTCAACAGCATTCGCGCCTGGCGGATCATGACAGCAACCTTCCGGACCGTTTCGGATCCGATAATAGAATTTTCGGATTGATGAAATTCAGCTGAAAGTAGCACAAGAAGATTGCGGTGTCAAAATCCGGGTTGCAGTGATTGAAAACACTCTCAAAGAATTGACAAGCCGGCATTTAACTGGTAAGTAAAAAATCTTGGAAAAAACCGGTTGGAAAAGGGATACGGATTTTCGAGGATAGCCGAATCCCGGGTTATATAATGATTAAGCAGTCAAAAAGATTGAAAGCTTGCTTTCTTTTTACGGCCCCGCACATGCCGTATGCAAAAGCCTTTCTATCAGGGAAAGGCTTTTTTCGTTGGATGCGCATCCTGGTTTTTGCCGTCTGATTGATGATAATGCTTGACAGGGTTTAAAAAAATGCGTCTAATAATCGGATTTTAATTAACCCTTTATCCTTGCTCCGATGGGACCATCGGGGCTGAATGAACCGAAAGGAGGAGGAATGAACAGGTACGAAACCGTTACAATCTTCGATGCGGATACCGCTGAAGATGAGCGCAAAGCGATCCTGGAACGGGTCGAAACGCTCATTGCCGGTCAAAAGGGGACGTTGTTCGAATTCGACAACTGGGGCGGTCGCAAACTCGCCTATCCTATCCGTAAAAAAAAGCAGGGGTTTTATGTCCGCATAGATTATTGCGGGGGCGGCGAACTCGTCAGTGCCATTGAACGAATGCTTCTTCACGATTTACGGGTGCTGCGCTTTATGACGGTCCGTCTCGATATTGATGTCGATCCGGATGCGTTGAAAGCTGAAATGGCGCAAACTGAAAAGGAACCCGTAACCGAAACGGCCGCTGCAGCAGAAAGCAAGCCTGCCGAAACGGAAACAGCCGAAGCTGCACCGGAAACCGATGCCGAGGCAACCGAAAGCGAAGAGGAGTAAATAATCATGGCAGTGATGAACAAAAGACGTTTCTTTCACCGGCGCAAAGTATGTCGCTTCTGTGCAGACAGTAAACTGAAGATCGTTTACAAGGAACCCGGGACGCTCAAATATTTCATTACGGAGCGGGGAAAAATTATTCCGCGGCGGATTTCCGGCACCTGCGCAAAACATCAGCGTCTGGTCGCTACCGAAATCAAGCGTGCGCGAAAAATCGCCCTGCTGCCCTATGTCGGAACATCCGAACTGTAAACAGCAAATGCCGGGGCGCTTACCGGCATCGGTCATTTTGAGACGTCCATTTTTAATTTTAATGACGTCAAAGGGAGTGCGGAATCGATGACCGGAACCGATGCAACCCGTAATGTCATTGCCGGCACCGCGATTGTCACCTTGTGTTTGAGCGCGGCAATATATTTTCCGTTGTTCGGTTTTATCAGTTTCCTCATGCTGCCGCTGCCGATCCTTTTTTACAGGATCAAACTGGGCAGGTCGCCCGCAGGATTGATATCCGCCGTTTCCCTGATCATCATTGCGGTGATATCCGGTGGATGGAAACCGGATATCTGGCTGATGTTCGGCATGCTCGGCCAGGGTTTTCTGCTCGGAGAATTCGTGGAAAAGAATTTTCCGATTGAAAAAACCATTGCCTATTCGAGCGGCGCCATACTGCTGGCCGGCACCTTCCTGCTCATCGTAATCGGCAACCTTGCCGGCAGCGGCGGTCTGGACGTGCTTTCCACCTATCTCCGGATGAACCTGGAGATGACCGCAACGGTGTATCGGCAACTCGACATGCCGGAAGAAAATATTCGGCTGCTGACCGACTCGCTCGATCAGATCCATTACGTGCTGCTCCGGATCATGCCCGCAC
>JAGXHH010000004.1 GCA_024636355.1 Desulfobacteraceae bacterium
AGATGTGTATAAGAGACAGCGCAACGCATTGGCATCAAAGCTGAGAATGAAGATGCCGTTCCGGTGTTCGCCTGAAACCGTCCGATCAATGACCTCCAGCGTGCGCTTCACCAGTTTCTTTCTCCTCCGGTCACTACGACTGAGCACTGACCCGGTTTTCAGTTCGATCAGCAAAGCCGTGCGGCCGGCATACCGCCGGAGCATCTCTTCCAGGCTCAGGATCGTGGTGCCGGCAAACCGATCGGAAAACCACCGTCCGTAATCGAATTCTTTGAGCATCGCATATGTGAATTCTCCGATGTCCCCTGCCCGCCCGGTAATCCGGCCGATTGTATCGTCATGGAAGACCATCGGCACGTCGTCTTTAGAGAGCTGAACATCGAATTCGATGCCGTCAATGGGATGTCGCAGGGCGGCATCGAATGCGTGTTCCGTGTTTTCCGGGGCCTCTGCCATGGCGCCGCGATGTGCCACAAGCCAGGGAAGGAAAAGATCCGGAGCATCCAACGTCATTCCGATCTACCGCAGATGGGTTTGTAGTTTTCCATGTCCCGGATATAGGTATTAAACCCCTTTTCTTCCAGAAACGCGGTTATCAGCCGATTGACTACCTCGGCCGTATCAATCCTGTAGATGCCCCTGGCGTCCGGTCCAACTGTCTGCTTCGAGTTGCTCACTAAGGCCTGAAGCGTATCGGAATCGATTTGAATGCGGGCATTTATATCGATCTTGTCCCTTTGTGTCGTCAATGGCGGATCCTTTCTCCTTGACCGAATTGGTAGATATGCTTGTAAAACAAACTTTATAAAATATAATCCGCTGTTTTTCAAAATTAATTCCGGATGGATGCGTTCCTTTTGGTATTTATGGTAAACCCGGATGCTCTGGTTGTCCAAAATTCGGTTGGGAAAATGGGAATCCCCCCGTTCATATTGCTTTTAAAATAGTTCACGTTCAAAAGAATGTCACAGCAGGGCGGACACGCAGGTCCGCCCCTACGGATGACCTGTCGTATTGTAGGGGCGGACCTGCGTGTCCGCCCTGGTTCTATGGAAACGACGGATGTGTCTGTTTGAACTACGGCGTACCATTTTCCCTCAGGATCAACCCGGCCGGGAGCGATTCACCGAATATGCTGGTTTCTTCCTGTTTTTCAAGGTGAATCACTTCCCTGATGTACCGGGTCTGGCCGGCCATGTCGTTTGCTTCCAGCCAGTCGATCACGCGACTCGCCAGTTCCGTATTGATATCCCGTGCCCGGTCCCCGGTTTTCCGGGCCATCTGTGCCAGGGCCGCGCCTGCGGCAGTCGGTTGATTCCACTCCCGGTCCAGAATTGATTCGATCCAGTCGGCGATTTCCTTCGGCGGGACTACCCGGTCGACCGGGCCGTAGAGCAGTTCCCGTGCGCCTATGCGGGAAAGCGACCAGAACTGTTGGACGCGGGCTTTTTTTGGTGCAATTTCCGAAAGGAGAAGCCGTCCCCATTCGATCTTTTCCTTTGCGGACAGTCGCTCCATGTTCGCCAGTGCCATCCAGATTTCCACACGTTCCTGGGGCGGTATTTTTACTTTGACTCCCCTTTTGGGCATCATCATGCTGCGAAGATCCTGGGAAAATTGGCGCTGCTGCCCTGCGGACAGTCCTCCGGCCACCCGGCGCCACAAAATCCACCACTCGGCCGTGGCCTGCTGGTTTTTCCTGAAGGTCACCCCGTTTTTATAGATTTTCCATAATTGTTTGATCCGCTGGTCGTCAAAACCGTCGCCGAAACCCGGCCGCAGGCAGAAGCCGGTCATGTTCAACCACCGGATTTCATGTTCGGGCGAATATTTCCGGGCCTCGATGTTTTCGAGCAGCGTTTCGGCCATTTTGCGGATCAGCCCCAGTGGCCAGCCGTCCCGGGATCGTTTGACAAGTGATGCAATGGTTTTGCCGATGGCGGAAAGTGCCGCCGGGCTTGCATCTGCGGAAAACGTGGATGTAATGGTATGGGCTGCCTCGTCGACCACGTCGGCATCAAAAATCTCCGCATCGCTGACTCCTGCGGACCGGGGAATGTCCCGCAGCTGGAAGCGCAGCTGCCAGCGGTGGCTGCTCGACATCGACCGGCACCAGAGTTCGAGCACGCCGGCTTCGGTATACTCCGCCTCGATCTGCACCGGCAGCGCGGTCTTTACGCCCTTCTGGCCGAACTGGATAACCGTCTGGAGCGGCGGCAGCCGGGTCATGGAGTCGTCTACCGGGACAAGGTCTCCGCTCCGGTCGCCGGAACGGTAGCTTGAGCTGTAGAGGTCAAATGTGACCGGCTGGTTGATCAGGACGTCGAATTCCATATCCTGCAAGGTAATGCCCGAGCCTTCGTCCAGGCCACGCTCCACGACACATATGGCCTCGGCCGTTTCGGCCTTGCCGTTTTCCTTTTTGCCCACTCCGAGGTAATAGGACCGGGGGCTGCCGGAACCGACCCGGACGCCCTTGCCGGTTTTCACCAGCCCGTAATACGACGCGCCCAGGGCAACGGCGAGATCCAGATCCCGGTTTTCCAGGACCCGGGGTCGGGATGCATCGGTTTCCCCGAACCACTGGCGAACGGCTTCCCGGATCCGTTCCTGCACCACCCCGGCCTTCAATGATCCGCCGTTGAACAGGATCAGGTCGGGAAACGGATCACGGGGACCGAGGAAGCTTTCCACATCCGCCCGGTGATGTTCCAGGAAATTGCCGATATGCCGGGTAATTGCCGGTTCCTGCTCATAGGGGAGCCCGAATTCGGAAATCCCTTTCCGGACGGCCGGCAGCGGTTTTTCCGAACGCTGCACCGGGGGGAAAAACCCCTCCAGTACGATCTTTTCCAGGGCAGTTCGGTCGATCCGGGCGGTCAGGGTCCCGCCGATGAGCCGGCTCCCCTCCCCCATCATGGTGATGGTTTCCGTGTCGGAGCCGCCGTTTAAAATGGTTTCTTTTGCCTGCCGGCACAGGTGGCAGAGGGTTTTCCAGCGATCCCCGCCCAGGTGGCCCGGCCGGTCGAACTGCTGTTCCACATAGCGTGCCAGGGCCAGGTCGATGTTGTCGCCCCCAAGGATCAGGTGATCGCCCACGGCAATTCGTTCAAAACGGGGTGTGCCTTCCGTTTCCCTAAGGGTGATCAGCGTCAGGTCTGTTGTGCCGCCGCCCACATCGCAGACCAGCACGAGTTCGTTGGGATGGATATGCTGCCGCCAGTCTTTTTCATGGCGGATCAGCCAGCTGTAAAAAGCGGAAAGCGGTTCTTCCAGGAGGATGATATTCACCAGCCCTGCGAGTTTTGCGGCCTCTATGGTGAGATCGCGCGCCACTTCATCAAAGGATGCCGGCACGGTGATAATGAGAAACTGGCTTTCAAGATAGTCGTCCTCATCGGCCTGGGTGCTGTTCCAGGCCCGCCGGATATGGTCCAGGTAGGCGGCGGTGGCCTGCACGGGGGAGACTTTCCCGACGTCGTCACCGGAGCCCCACGGAAGAATTTTGGCCCGCCGGTCGGCATTGCTGTGGCACAGCCAGCTTTTGGATGACGATACGAGACGTGACGGAATCCTGGAACCGTGGTCCCGGGCAAATGTCCCGACCACATGGGCGGTATTGTCGGACCAGGGCAGCCGGATGGCATCTTCGGCGATATCGTATTTTCCAGGGATATAGAAAAATGACGGAAGCACCGGAAGTGCGGTCACTTCGCCCGTACCGGTCAGTTGGGGAATCCGGAAAAGCTTGATGCCCCGGTCCCTGGTTTCGGCCGAATTCAGGTCGACATAGGAGACGGCCGAATTCGTGGTTCCCAGATCGATGCCGATTATAAAGCGTTTGTCTTCAATATCCACTGGTTATACCTGCTCCCTGACGTTGAATTCCAGCCGCCACCGGGTGCCGTCTTCAACGGAGACGCACCAGATTTCCAGGGTGCCGATTTCCGTGGCCCGAACCTCGATGGTTACCGGCACGCTGGTACCGGGAGGCCCGTCCAGGGTGGTTTCAAGGGTCGTGATTTCTTCAATCTCCTCGTGCCAGTCTTCTATGACCGTGCCGATCGGGTCATCCTTGCGGATGGTCGAGCCGAAGAATTCGAACCGGACCGGTTCCCCGACCACCAGGACGAACTCCCGCGCGGTGAGATTCGTATCGGTCCCCTCTTCCATTCCGAAGGGGGCGACGCAGAGCGCCTTTACCGGTGCCGGCATGCCGGGCACGGCCGGCATGGCCGCCGCAATCCCGATGTAGTAAGATTTATTGAGACCTCCCCGGATACGGATACCGTACCCGCGCCGCGCATGGCCGTAATAGGCCGCGCCCCGGGCGACGGCCAGATCGTAGTTTTCCGTATTGATCTCCCGGATGGCGGAACCGTTGGCCGTCCAGGAAGCGAGCACCTCCTTGATACGGGCGCGAATGGTTTTTGCCTTCATTACGCCGCCATTAAACAATACAGCGGTCGGCATAGCGCCTGAACTGTCTTCTCCCGGAGTCTGCCGGTTTAAAAAGGCAGCCATATGGCGGGTGACGGCCGGGTCCGACGCATAGACCAGGCCGGCCTCCTGGAGGCCGGCCCGCTGGCGGGCGAGCGGTTTTTCGGTCGGCGCGCATTTCGGAAAAAAACCGTCTAACAGAACCGACTCGATATTTTCACCGGTGAGTTCCGTCTTCATGGTCCCGCCGATTAAAGAACTGCCCCTGCCGAGGATGGTCACCGGGTGGGATTTGACATCCGGGTTGGAATAAATGCGCTCCTTGGCGTTCCGGCAACCGTGCACCAGACCGCGAATCTGCCAGGTATCGAGCCGGGTGCCGGCCTGGGACATCTTGTTGTTGATGAAATAAGCCAGCGCGAGGTCCATGTTGTCCCCTCCCACCAGCAGGTGGTCCCCTACGGCGGTCCGTTCCAGGGCAAGTTCGCCGCCGTCCTCGGAAACCCGGATCAGGCTGAAGTCGGTGGTGCCGCCACCCACGTCGCAGATGATGACGAGATCGTCTTTTTCCACGGCATCCCGCCAGCTGTCGCCGCTCACCTCGATCCAGGAATAAAACGCGGCCTGGGGTTCTTCGAGCAGGGTGATGTTCGAAAGACCGGCAAGATCTGCCGCCTGTACCGTCAGTTCCCGGGCCACCGCGTCAAAAGACGCCGGCACCGTGAGATAGGTGATCTGGTTTTCCATGGCCAGGGACGAATCGTCTGCTGCCATTTCGTGATTCCAGGCGTTACGGATAAAAGAAAGGATGGCGGCTGTCGCTTCGACAGGCGATATCTTCTTTATGTCCTGCGGCGCCTCCCAGGGCAGGATCGGCTTGTTTCGGTCGACGGACGTGTTGCACAGCCAGGATTTGGCCGAAGCAATCACCCGCTGGGGAACTTCGGCACCGCGGGAACGGGCATATTCCCCCACAATGATCAGATCCTTGGTGCTCCACGGGAGATCAAAGGCGCCGTCCGCCGCCTCGGACGCGCCGGGCAGGTACAGAAAGGACGGCAGGATATTTCGCTTCTCTATGGTATGGGGCGAGACAATCTGCGGGATATCAAAAACCCGGATGTCGGGCGCCTCGCCTTTTTCAATAGCGGCATCGGTGTATGCCACAATACTATTGGTCGTCCCGAGATCGATGCCGATAATATAAACCGGTTCAGACACGCTGGATCTCCTTATTTAAAGATGAATGTACTGCCTTACGGAATTTCCACCTCGGCCGGAGCAATAATCCGGGTATCCGTGCTGCCCGAAAGGACCGGCAGTTCAATTTTGGCAGCCCGCCAGCCACGATGCCGCAGGACGCCGGTAAAGGGCGGTTCTCCTGCGACGTTGCCGGTGAGCTTGATGGTGCCGGGATCAAAATTTGCCGGAACGGTTACCTGTTCCCCCTCGTTTTCGTCCATTACGCTTTTCGGTGCCAGGTATTTTTTCAGGGTTTTGCGACAGTTTTCATGGATGCTGCGCACGGCGGCCCCGATCTGGGAATCGTCATAGGGTGCCAGGTCTTCTTCCAGGAAATCGACCAGTCGACCATCGCGCTGCAGGACGGAAAGCAGATGCAGGTAATAGCGCTGCTGTTGTTCCTGGAGGGCTTTTCGGGTGGCGGCATCATCTTCTTCGCCGGCGGCTCTGGCTTTCTTTTTATCCCCGGTTTCGACTTTTTGCTGACGTTGGATTCCGGCTTTTCGGATTACCCTGACAAGCGCTCCCCGGACAACCAGCCACTGGATGAGGGCAAAGATGAAAAACAGGCCGATGGTTACAGGAAGAAACAGGAGGCTGACCCAGTGTATGAAAGGGGACGCCTCTGCAATGGCCGACTGCAGGGCCGGGGTCCGCGAAGCTGCTGCCTCTATGATATCGAGAGAAACAACGGAGAACAGGTATTGCGCGCCGAAATAGATGGCTAAATTGATGATCGCCAACAGCAGCAGCATGAAAAAGAGCAGCCACAGCAGGCTGCGGCGGGAAAAAGCTTTTATGATATCCATTTCGGTCTCTCCTGGTTCGAGCGGGTTTAAGGTCGTTTTTTTTAAACGATAAACATCATTAATTCCGATTGATATCGACTGATCGCGGCAGCAACTTCATTATGGTTTATAAATTAACAAGTTAAACGCAAATAGATAAAAGGTTCCGGTTTTTGTGTCAAGACACTTTTCCCTTAATCGGAATTCCACTGATCGTCAGGCTTTTCTGATGAAAATGTCCGGGCTGTATTAATGATCCCTGAACATAGAGGCAGGTCTGCAAGTCTGCCTCCTGGTGAACCGGGAACTCGGCACGACCACGGCCGTCATCATCCACAATGCTATCATCTCGGAGATGGCCGACCGGGTGATCCTCCTTTCGGGGGGAAGCATCAGCGGGGTGCGGCGCAATGAACGGAAAATCCGGCCGAGGGATGGAGTGGTAAGTTTAGACGGAATGGACGGCATGGACTACATGGACGGGGTGGACGGAATGGACGAATGGACAGTCGATCCGGTCCATAAAGTCCACATTGTCCATTCAGTCCAAAGAACATGAGACTTGTATGTTTTTCTTGATGCTCTTTATGGTACCTGACCAGAACGGACACGCAGGTCCGCCCCTACAATACGACCGGTCATCCGTAGGGGCGGACCTGCGTATCCGCCCTGCTGGGTTGACTGAATAGTTACAAAAAGGTTATATTATCGCTGGCTCGAATGGAGCAGGTAAAACGACATTTGCCAACGAATTCTTCCTATGCTTGATAATCATCCAAAAAAGCAGAACTTTAAGAGGATAATGTTCCATATATAAAAGCCGTCGGGAATAATCCACCCGGGCGGCAAATCTTCCGGCTTATGGAAATGAAGAGAGCGGATAGAGCATCCATCGAGATTGCACTCCAATGGCAGAGTCCGATCGCCAAGCATACGGAACGGCACTTTGCCCCCCGGGTTGATATCTGGCGCGACATTTTCCCGGGAAAAATGGAGATGGAGATCTCCACGCTTGGCGCGGGAGAGCGCTGCCGGGGCAGTTTCGGTCCGGGAGAGATAGTTCCCCCCTTTGATCCGCACCGGATCAAATCCTTCAGTGACACTCCTGTCTCTTATACACATCTGACGCTGCC
>JAGXHH010000041.1 GCA_024636355.1 Desulfobacteraceae bacterium
ACGCCGATATCGCCCAGATGGCCACCGATAATGGCGGCCGGATAATGGGTAGACCCTTTACCCCGCAACAGATGGTGGAAGAGGCGCTGCAGTCCGGCTGCAAATCAATCGCCTATACCTATACGGAACCGACCATATTCATGGAACTGGCCCTCGATACGGCCAGGCTGGCCCACCAGCAGGGGTTGAAAAACATATTTGTGACCAATGGGTACATGACGCCGGAAGCCCTCGACCTGATCCGCCCGTATCTGGATGCGGCCAATGTCGATTTAAAAGCGTTTACAAACGAATTTTACAAGAAGCAGTGCAATGCCAGGCTGGAGCCGGTGCTCGAAACCCTGCGCCGAATGAAACAGCTCGGCATTTTCGTGGAAGTCACCACACTGGTGATTCCGGGCTTAAACGACGACCCGGACGAACTCGCATCACTGGCCGGTTTTATCGTAAACGATCTGGGCGATGACACCCCCTGGCACGTGAGCCGGTTCCATCCGACCTATAAATTGCTCGACCGCCCGTCCACGCCGGTGCAGACCCTGTTGCAGGCACGGGAAATCGGGGTCGATGCGGGGTTGAAGTATGTCTATACCGGCAATATTCCGGGCAACGGGACCGAGGATACGACCTGTTACAGCTGCGGCCGATCGATAATTCTGCGGCGGGGGTTTACGGTAACGGAAAACCGGGTCGAAAACAATGCATGCCCCGGTTGCGGGGCGCTGATCCATGGAGTAGGATTAACGGGAGCAGGATTAACGGGAGCAGGATTAACGTAAATGAACGAATTGGCAGTTAGTTTTGGCCGGTCGATCCGATCGGTCGCGGAAACGGGCATGCGCTATGGCCGGATGATCAAATTCAGCCATAGCGTTTTTGCATTGCCCTTTGCACTTTCCGCTGTGGTGCTGGCCCAGGGAGTCTATTCGGTGACCCTGGCGGACGTTTTCTGGATCCTGGTGGCCATGGTCAGTGCCCGGTCGGCGGCCATGGGATTCAACCGGATCGTCGATGCGGCGTTTGACGCCAGAAATCCACGTACAACGGGGCGCGAAATCCCTTCCGGCAAACTCTCAATGGCGAGCGCCGTCCGGTTTGTCATCGCATTTTCCGTATTGTTTGTCATATCCGCATTCATGCTCGGCTCACTCTGTTTTTATTTCTCCGTTCCGGTTCTGGTACTTCTCTTCGGCTATTCCTATACCAAGCGGTTTACCCGGTGGTGTCACCTGTACCTCGGATTTGCCATTTCGCTTGCGCCCATAGGGGCGTGGATCGCCCTGACCGACAGCTTTTCGGCGGGCATCCTGTTCCTGTCGCTCGGTTTGATGGCCCATATCGCCGCATTCGACATCATTTATGCATGCCAGGATACGGAATTTGACGCCTCGGAAAACCTGTTTTCCCTGCCGGTCTGCATCGGGGTAAAAAACGCCCTGTTCGTATCGGCGTGGCTGCATGTTCTGTCGACGGTCTGTTTTCTATTGGTCTCTGCGTATTTTGACCTGCATTGGATTTATATGGCAACCGTCGGGGGGATCGCTGTTCTATTCATTATCGAACACCTCCTTGTGGCGCCCGGGCGGATGGACCGCATTCACATCGCTTTTTTTCATATCAACACGGTGATCGGTATTGTTCTGTTTTCCGGCATTCTCGCGGGCAGGATCCTGCTGTAATGGACGGGGATAAGACACGGAAAATAATCGTGGCGATTTGCGGGGCGTCCGGGGGCATCTACGGGCTGCGCCTGCTTACCGCCCTGCTCGAGTTGCCGATCGAAGTCCACCTGATCATCACAAATGCCGGCCGCGCGGTTCTGTCTACGGAAAACGATCTGCCGGACGGGTCGATTCAGGCGTATCTGAAAGCCCGGGAGATGACCTTTCATGAGCGGGCGCAATTGATCGAAACCGCACCGGAAAACTTTTACGCTCCCCCGGCAAGCGGCTCGTTTCAGCATTCGGGCATGGCGGTTGTGCCATGCTCAATGAATACGCTGGCGGCAGTCAGTGCGGGCATTACAGACAACCTGGTACACCGGGCCGCAGACGTCTGCCTGAAGGAAAAACGGCCCCTGGTGCTTGCCACCCGGGAAACGCCGCTCAGCCGGATCCACATCGGGAACATGGACCGGGCGGCCGCGGCCGGAGCGACCATCATGCCGCTTACCCCGGGTTTTTACTTCCGGCCGAAAACCATAGAAGACCTGGTGGACGGCCTGGTCGATCGTGTATTGCACCACCTGGGGATTGACCGGCCCGGAGCCCGTCAGTGGGGAGTGGATTCGATTGCCTGAATCGATAGACCAACCCGACTGGCGCCGCCTGTTGTCCCAAAGCATCGTCACCATCGGCCAGCTCTGCGGCCGCATGCCGGTATCCGGGGATGCGATTGAGCCGGTAATCGAACGGTACCCGATGCGGATCAACCCGTATTTTTTTTCACTGGTGCAAACGGCGGGTGATCCGATTGCCCGGCAGGTGATTCCCGATCCGGCCGAACTCGAAGAAAGCGGGCTGACGGCGGCCGATCCCTCAAACGAATACGTCCAGTCGCCGGTCCCCCACCTGGTGCACCGCTACCCGGACCGGGTGCTGTTCCTTGTCGCCAGCCAGTGCGCGGTCTACTGCCGCCACTGCATGCGAAAGCGCGCCGTCGGTCCGAAGACTACCATCTCCCGTGATCATATCGACCAGGGTATTGATTATATCCGGACCACGCCGACCGTAAAGGAAGTGCTCCTTTCCGGCGGTGATCCGCTGCTGATCGACGATGACAAACTTGAGAGCATTCTGAGCAGACTTCGGGAAATCGATCATGTGGAACTGCTGCGGATCCATACCCGCATCCCCTGCGCACTGCCCCGGAGGATTACCGGGCATCTCGTGCGGGTCCTTGCAAAATTTCATCCGCTTTACATCAATATCCAGTTCAACCATCCGGCCGAATTGACTCCCGAAGCCCGGGCTGCCTGCGCCCTGCTGGCCGATGCCGGTATTCCCCTTGGAAGCCAGACCGTTTTGTTAAAAGGGGTCAACGACCGTCCAGAGGTAATGATGGAATTGATGCGTAAGCTGCTTGCCAGCCGGGTGCGCCCTTATTACCTGCACCATCCGGATCCGGTCAAGGGAACCGCCCACTTCCGGGTGCCGGTGGAAAAAGGGCTCGCCATAATGGCGCATCTGCGGGGGAATTTATCCGGAATCGGAATCCCGTATTACATGATCGACCTGCCGGAAGGCGGGGGCAAGATCCCGCTGCTTCCGGATTACGTCATCCGGCGGGACCCCGAAAGTCTTGTCGTCCGGAACTATGCCGGAAACTGCTTTACCTATCCGCTGTAACGGTGTTTAGCGACCTGAAGTGCATTTGGGAACGTCGTCTTTTTCCGTATTGGATCTTCTCTTCTTGATGCTGATGATGACCGGTTTGTACTTGTCTGACTGTTTGGCTCCTTTTTCCAGGTAGAGGATCAGGCCGATCGCGCTGAAAAAACAGGTGAATCCGAGAACAGCCGCACTGATTGAGGGGTCCATGCCGGCCGATCTGGCCCAGTTGTCCCCGATTGCCGCCCCTGTGACCAGCACGATGACCGGGAAGACATAGAGCAGAAACGACAGCTTCAGCATCATGCTGGTTTTAAAATCAAGCAGCACCGTATCGCCCTCGCGGGCGTTGGCCGGATTTACAGCCAGAAATTCAGGATCTATGCCGCCACCCGTACTGTGGCAGGTATCGCGTTCCGATCACCCGCCGCACCCGGCGGTCCGCCTGGTTTTTACCATTGCATGCGCGCCGTCGACCCGGGTGACCACACCAAGTTCATTTGCCATCTATCGTTTCCTTTTAATAAAATAATGCAACATAAATAAGGCATCGGCCTGCCGGTGTCAATATTAGGCGACCGGTGATGGCCTAAAAAGAACCGGCGGGAATGCCGTGGCATTCCCGCCGGATGAGTAATAATCACGACTGTTTGAACGGCAAAACTCAGGAGGCCCGTTTTTGTCTCCGCTGTTCTTCGGCCATGTAACAGATCACGCCACACCGGAGGCACCGCGCCGCTTCGGACCGGGCGGTTTCTTCGGAATAGCCGAGTTCGATTTCCGGGCAACGGTCCGGCACGTCTGAAACCGAACAGGAGGGCATGATGTTGCGCGCTTTCGGGTCGACCTCGTCAAGAGACTCGACCAGCTGGACCACTGTATCCTGGGAAATGACATTTCCCGGCAGGATCAGATCCATATTATTCATGATCCTGTGGACGGAAGCAGCCGATCGGCGTCCCCCGGCAATGGCCCGGATAGCCGCGCTGTAGTCGGTAATCGGATCACCGCTGGAAAGCAGCCCCTTTTCCTCACTGTACGCCGGATTCTTGTACGGCTGGATGCCTTCCCAGCGAACCGGTTCGTCGGATCGTGATCCGGCTTCTTTTCCATCTTCCGCTGAAGCAACCTTCTGGAAAATCATTTCAGGCAGCCGGCCCGAATCGATAATCAGGCTGCCGGTATTGATGACATAGGTCGAGCCGTTGACCAGGTCGTCATATTCGATAGCCGTTAAGCGGTCTTCTTCGCCGACCAGCTTGGTAATGCCGGCATCGAAGATCACATTGGCGCCGTTTTCTTCTATGGCTTTGATTTGGTCTTCTGAAAGCCCGGAATCCTGACGTGATGTGCGGAACATTACCGAAATATTCTGCGCCCCCAGGTGACTGCAGATTTCCACCGCCCTTGAGGCGACTTCCCCGCCGCCGGCGATGACCACATCGGAATCGATTCGCAGCTTCCTTTCATTGTCCACCCCGGATTTGATCACGTCGATCAGGAGGTAGACTCCGGGTACCGGTTGCTCGGTCCGGACGTCAACACCCCGTTCGATCCGGCTGTCCCAGCCGCCGGAAGCCAGCAGGACGGCTTCGTGGCCGTTTTTCAGCAGTGAGGCAATGGTGAAATCGTGACCCAGGGTCATATTGGTGACCGTTTCCACACCGATTTCCCGGACGCCGTCAATATCCCAGTCGAGAATGTCCGGCGGCAGCCGGTACTGGGCAATGGCTTTGCGCAGCAGCCCGCCGAGTTTGGGAGTCGCTTCGAACACGGTGGGTGAATGGCCGAGCCGAGCGGCAAAAAATGCTGCGGACAGACCTTCGACGCCTCCGCCGATTATCGCGATTTTCCGGTTGGTTTCCGGCGCTTTGAACGGCTGGGATCGTTTGTTGTTTTTCATCTCGTAATCCGAAGCGCAGCGCTTCAGATAATTGATGGCCACCGGCTCATCCACCAGGTTGCGCCGGCATTCGTTTTCACAGGGCCGGGGGCAGATTCGGCCGATAATGGCCGGAAACGGGTTGCGCTCCTTGATGACCTGTACTGCTTTAGAATAGTTGCCTTCGTCGATGTGCTGGATGTAGCCGCTGATGTTGATGCCGGCCGGACAGGCACGCTGGCAGGGGGTGGTGCAGTCATCGGATGCGTACTCCTTCAGAATCCGCCGGGTGACCGAAGACAGCTTAATGATGTGCTTCGGACATACCCGTTCGCAGGTGCCGCAGCCGGTGCAGCGTTCTTCGATGACGATCGGCATGCCGTCGGCCCCCATGGTAATCGCGTC
>JAGXHH010000042.1 GCA_024636355.1 Desulfobacteraceae bacterium
ATCCTCTGCGATTTGACCGGCGTGTTTTGCGGATGTAGCGACCGCCATGGGCGGCACTTTAAATCCGTAGCATTTCAGCAACTCGGCGCCGTCATATTCGCCCATAATCGTTTTGCCGCCGGCAAGCGCTTCCCTGACAATCTGCCGGGCCTTGTCGTGTTCGAACTCGAGTTCGAACTGGGGCAGAATCTTCCGGGTCAACCAGCGGGTCGCTTCATACAGTTTGCCCATGGCCCGGGCGGCGTTTTCCGGAAACTGGTATACCGGCACACGATGCTTCAGCAGGTAATCGACTCCGGCTGAAACATCGACCACGCCCATGAAACAGCAGATGATCGGTTTGGTCGTGTTCTGGTAAATGGCGACAATCGCCCGGGCTGTCCCGACGGCGTCGGTCATCGACTGCGGCGTCAGGATCATCAGCACCCCGTCCACTCCCTCATCATTGATCACCGCATCCAGGGCATGCTGGTACCGGTCACTGGAAGCGTCTCCAATGACATCGACCGGGTTGTTGAAGTTTGCGGTCGGCGGCAGGTACTGCCTGAGAATTTTATCGGTCTGCGCACTGAAACGGGCCAGTTTCAGGCCCGATATTTCCGTCATATCGGTTGCAATGATACCGGGGCCGCCCGCATTGGTGATAATGGCCGTCCGGTTTCCCGTGGGCAGGCGGCGGGCGGCAAATGCACTGCCGTAATCAAACAGGTTATCGACCGTATCAATGCGGATAATCCCGGCCTCGTCAAACAGGGCGTTATAAACGGCCTCTGTCCCGGCGATCGATCCGGTGTGGGAGGCCGCAGCCGCGGCGCCGGCACTTGTCTTACCGGACTTGATCACCAGGATCGGTGTCGGCCGATGTCCAGAAGTGATGTGCTTGACGTGCTCGATAAACCCTTCGCGCATGCGGAGTTCTTCCATATAAATCATGATCACATCGGTTTCCGGGTCCTTGTGGTAATACCGCAGCAGATCGAGTTCGTCGACGTCGGCTTTGTTGCCGATCGATATAAATTTGGAAAAACCGAATCCCCGGGACTTTGCGAAATCCAATACCGAGGTGCACAGCGCGCCGCTCTGGGAAATAAAGGAGATATTCCCTTTTTCCGGCATATGGGTCGAAAAACTGGCATTCAGCCGGACATCCGGGCTCGGATTGATCACCCCGAGACAGTTGGGGCCGACCAGGCGGACGCCGGCCTCCCGGCACATATCGGCGATCCGGTCTTCGATTACGGCTCCTTCTCCGCCGATTTCCTTGAATCCGGCTGAAACGATGACGATTCCCTTGACCCCTTTTTCAATGCAATCCCCGACCGCGGAAAGGGCGGCTTTCGGCGGCAGGATAATCATGCCGAGATCGATGTCATCGTCGATGTCCCGGATAGAAGCGTATGCCGGTACACACAGAATGGAACGCGCCTTGGGGTTTACGGGGTAAAGGGTCCCTTGAAACTCCCCCCTGAGAAGATTGGCGAAAATGTCGTGTCCGACTTTGCCCTTGGTGGTCGAGGCACCTAATACCGCTACGGATTTTGGTTGAAATATGGCATCAAGATTATCCATGTCACGCTCCTTTCTCATCCAGATCTGCGTCTTTTGCCATTTCCGTTTTAATGTCCAGAATCTTCTGGTACATATCACTTTTTGACAAATTATAACGCTTGGCAATCATTGCCGCAAGCTTTGATGTAGAAACATTTTCTTTTAAAATCAAATCTTTAATCTCAGTATCCAGTGCATCCGGCTCCGGCTCGGCTTCTTTGCCCCGGCCGGAAACCAGTAACACGGCCTCTCCCCGGATGCTGTCGCGCTGTCCCAGTGAGTCGATAAGGTCACTGACCGGTCCCCGGAGAAATTCCTCGTGCAGTTTCGTCAATTCGCGGGCCATGACGGCGTATCGATTTCCCATGTGGGAAAGGATGGCTTCAAGAAGGTCGATCAGGCGCCTGGGGGATTCGTAAAATATAAGCGATTCGTCCAGATCCGACAACTGCCGGAGCAGGGTATCGCGTTTTCCTTTCTTCTTGGGAACGAAACCGACAAAGCAGAACCGATCTGTGGGAAGACCGGATGCGCACAAGGCGGTGATCGCAGCCGAAACGCCGGGAATCGGAATTACGGAGATGTGCCGGTCAATCGCCGCTGCGACAACCCGGTAACCCGGGTCGGACACCGTCGGGGTACCGGCATTGGAAACGAGAGCAACCGAGGCGCCTGCGGCAATTTTATCCATAAGCTGCAAGGCGCGTTCGGCTTCGTTGTATTCATGGCAGGAGATCAAACGGGCGATAATGCCGTAGTGGGCAAGCAGACCGCTTGTGTGCCGGGTGTCTTCGGCAGCAATGAAATCGACGGTCTTTAAAACATCCAGAGCCCGGACGGTGATGTCGCCAAGATTGCCAATGGGGGTGGCCACAATATACAATACGCCCGGTTCGACTGTACTTTTCCGATCATTCATGGCAAAGTCCAAACGCATTTCGAATCAGCTCGATACGGGCGCCGTGATCACCGGAATCAATAGCCACAACGTCAAACCGCGCTTTCGCATCCGTCTGGCGGGAGGCTTTCAGGTAAGCGACGGCAATCCTGGAGATTTTTTTCTGCTTGGTTATATCGACCGAGGCCTTTGCCCGTCCGAATCGGTTCGACCTGCGGGATCGGACTTCCACGAAAACGATGGTGCCGGCATCTTTTGCGATAATATCAATTTCCCCGAAACGGTTGCGGTAATTGGTTTCAAGAATCTTGTAGCCTTCAGCCTTGAGATGGCGTGCGGCTAAATCTTCTCCGAATCGGCCGAATAGCTGCCGTACATTTAACATTTCCGTTCAGCTCCTGACGTACACCTGCCGCATCCCCTGATTTAAAACAACGTCTTCTGCTCGAATCGCACCCGCCGGAAGCTGCGTCGATGAATAGGGCAGCACCCGTGCTGTTCAATCGCCTCGATATGCGCTTTGGTCGCATACCCCTTGTGGCGCGGAAAATCGAATTCCGGATAATCGTGCCGGTAACCGGCCATGATCCGATCACGGGTAACCTTGGCTACAATAGATGCCGCAGCGATCGATATGCTTTTTGAATCACCCTTTACGATAGCTTGCTGGGGAAGGTTCAAGGCAATTGTGAAGGTGCCGTCGATGAACAGATGATCGGGAACGGGTTTCAAATTTCCAACCGCTATTGCCATGGCGGTTAAAGATGCCTGCAGGATATTGATCCGGTCGATTTCGACCGGATCAACGATGCCGATGCCGACAGACAAGGCATGGCAGTAGATTTCGTCATAGAGGATGTTCCGCACTTTTTCGGACAGGCACTTGGAATCGTTCACCCCGGAAACGGCAAACGTTTCCGGCAGTATAACGGCGGCGGAAACCACCGGACCGGCCAAAGGCCCCCGACCGGCTTCATCCACTCCGGCAATCAGCCGAAACCCGTTTTTCCTGGCCTTTCTTTCAAATGCCCAGAGCAAAAACACCCCTTCCCGATCTTATGCAAGCATCCCGATCATGGATTCCGTAGCAAATATGATGAAGTTTCCGGATGCCCATAATCGCATTTTCCGAGAATTAAAAAAAGGGGCCAGTACCTCGCCCCTTTTAATAACAAACGACCCACTGCCGATCTTCTAAATCAGGCCGGGCTCAAGTGTTGCCACCCGATTACTTCCGGCGCAGCTTCATCCGGGCGGCCTTTTCCTTCAAACCACGAAGGTAATAAATTTTGGAACGCCGGACCCGGCCTTTTTCAACGACCTCAATCTTGGCGATGGCCGGTGAATGCAGCGGAAAAATCCGTTCCACGCCGATGCCGTAGGACATTTTACGAACGGTGAACGTCGCATCAACTGTTCCGTTTTTCTTGGCAATAACAACACCCTGAAACACCTGAATCCGTTCCTTCTCACCTTCCCGGATCCGGACATGGACCTTTATCAGATCCCCAGGGGAAAAGTCGGCCAAATCCATACGAAGCTGTTCTCTTTCAATCTGTTTTATAACGTCCATGGCAACCTCTTTTGATGTTAATCGCCCCGGCCAGAGAGATGACCGGATCCGTTTTATTAAAAAGCCGTCAATCGCTGCCGCACAATCTGTCCAGCATGATTGACGCCGCCGATCGGACCGACAGGTGATTATAACCGGTCGTGCCGGGTATCGGCGCTAACAAATAATCCGCATGTTCAACAAACGCCTCGGTCAATCCCCAGGCAGTGCCAAGCGCCAGCAGATAGGATTGATCATCGCCGTTTTCCAGCATCTGCCTGAAATCTGAGAAAGACAGACACTTCGAGTCAGTTGCAGCCGCGCTTGTGGCGACCAGACGCGCCGGCTTGTCACCCATTACCCGGATATCTTCGAGAACATCGAAGACACTCTCCTTGATTCGGATCAGATCGAGCGCTTCACGCCGATCGGGATTATAAGACGCCCCTATCCTCTGCTGCCAGTGTTCCACGATCTTCTGCGCCAGTTGCTGCTGATCAAAAAGCGGGGTAACCACGAAAAATTTCGTGACCCCGTATGTCCGTGCAGCACGGGCGATGTCATGGAGATCCAGATTGGTGATCGCGGAGGCGATTGTATCGCCGTCCTTGTTTTTCACCGGATAGTGCAGCAGGGCCAGATATAGCCTGCCCAATATAACCCCCTAACCACCGATGAGCGTCTCAAGATGCCGCATCCATTTTTTCAGAATCTCTTTTTCCCGGTGATCCAATCGTCTGGTTTCCATCAGGTCCGGGCGTTTCAAAAATGTCCGGATCAATGAAGATTCCAGGCGCCACGCCTCTATGGCACTATGATTGCCTGAAAGAAGCACCTCCGGGATCGCGTTGTTCTCGAATATCGGGGGCCTGGTATAGTGCGCATGCTCCAAAAGATCATCCGAAAAGGTATCGCTTGCGGCGGACGCCTCGTTGCCGAGTGTGCCGGGCACCAGCCGTGTGACCGCATCAATGATGACCATGGCGGCCAGTTCACCCCCGGTCAGCACATAATCCCCGATGGAAATTTCCTCATCGATATAGCTTTCACAGATCCGTTCGTCAATACCTTCGTAACGGCCGCAGACAAAAACAAGCCCCTTGCAACGCGCAAGCGACTCTGCCGTCTGCTGATCAAACGGCCGCCCCTGGGGCGTCAGAAGGATCGTCGGAGATTCGGGATTCTCCCGCCGTGCCGACTCAATGGCTTTTGCCAGTGGTTCCGGCTTCATCACCATGCCGCTGCCGCCACCGTACGGCCGGTCGTCGGTCACCCGGTGCCGGCCTTCAGCGAAATCCCTGATATCGATGGCGTCGACCGCAATTCGACCGCTTTCGACCGCCCGCCGGATGATCCCGTATTGCGCAAAGGCATTGACCATCTCAGGAAAGATCGTCAGAACGCTGAATTTCATCTTTCCCAACCGTTACAAGCCTTCGGGCAATTTCACGCGCATCCGGCCGGATTCAAGATCAATATCGATGACGACGGAGGCGATTGCAGGCACCAGAGTTTCGGCATCCCCGTCGTTTATGACAATAACGTCATTGCTTCCTGTTTCTATAAACGATGTCAAACGACCCACGTAAATATCGTCCGTCGTAAAGACCTCCAGACCGATCAGGTCGCACCAGTACCACGTATCCGGATCGGTTTCCGGCAACATTGACCGGGGGATGAACAGACCCGCCCCAATCAATTTCTCAGCGGCATTCCGATCGTCTACACCGTCGATCGCCATACGGAGAATGTTTTTATACAGCTGGATTTTGCGTACCGTATACGCCCGGTGTTCACCGTCATTTTTCTGGAGTAAAACTTCATTTCCCGGCTGCAGGAGATCGAGTGATTCAATGAAAGAATGCACCTTGAATTCTCCCTTGATCCCATGTACCCCCACGATTTTTCCTGCCCGGAGGATATCCCGGTCCATGGTCCTGCTAATCTTCGACGATTTCAAGAACGGTCCGCTTTTTAACTTTCGCGGACGCAGCATTTAAGATGGTCCGCATGGCACGGGCAGTACGACCTTGTTTTCCGATCACTTTCCCCAGATCTTCCTTGGCGACTTTCAGCTCCAGCACGGAGGTTTGATCCCCCTCGACTTCAGTGACCTTCACCTCTTCAGGATTGTCCACAAGCGCCTTTGCAATATACGTGATCAGCTCTTTCATAGGTCCATCTCCTTTAAATGGCTGCTGGGAAATTCGGATTATGTGGTCATATCCGTACGCCTACGCCGATTTCGACTCCGTATAAAAACCCTCTTTTCTCAAGAGGCTGTTGACGGTATCAGTGGGGATTGCACCGTTATCGATCCAGTACGAAACCCGATCGGTCTTCAAAGTGACCTGCATCGGTTCGACCATCGGGTTATATGTCCCGACGGTTTCGAGGAAACGGCCGTCTCTCGGGAATCGGCCATCTGCCACTACAATTCGGTAAAAAGGCCGCTTTTTTGCGCCATGACGGGCCAACCTGATTTTCACTGCCATAAGTTCCGTTTCTCCTTTAGCTAGAAAGGCATCATGCCGCGGGACAATCCGCGCATCATCCCGCCCTTGTTAATTTTTTTGAGCATCTTCAAAACCTGGGTATAATTTTTTAAAAGCTTATTGACATCCTGAACCGTGGTTCCGCTGCCCCTGGCGATCCGTTTGCGGCGACTGCCGTTTATAATGTTGTGGCGTCGCCGTTCACTCGGGGTCATCGAATTGATAATGGCCTCAATCCTTACCAGTTCCCGGTCATCGATGTCTGCATCCTTAAACTGCTTGCTCTTGCTGACCCCCGGAATCATCTTGATGAGATCACTTATTGAGCCCATTTTTCGGACCTGCGCCATCTGGTCCCGAAAATCCTCGAGGGTAAATTCGTTTTTCCTGAGCTTCTTTTCCAGTGCTGCGGCATTTTTCTCATCGACAACGCTCTGGGCTTTTTCGATGAAAGAAAGCATATCCCCCATTCCCAGGATGCGTGAGGCCATCCGGTCGGGGTGAAACGGCTCCAGGGCGCTCGATTTTTCACCGACGCCGATGAATTTGATCGGTTTTCCGGTAACCGCTTTGATGGAAAGCGCCGCCCCGCCCCGGGCATCACCGTCCATCTTGGTCAGCACCACACCGCCGATGTCGAGTTCCGCATCAAACGCCTGGGCGATATTGACCGCATCCTGACCGGTCATGGCATCGGCGACCAGAAGGATATCAGAAGGATTGACGGTCTTTTTGATCTCGGCGAGTTCGGCCATCAACGCCTGATCCACATGCAGCCGCCCGGCGGTATCCAGGATTATGGTATCATACCCTTTGGCATGAGCTGCCGTTTTCGCCTGGCGGACAATCTGGACCGGATCCATATCGGTTGTCGATTCGAACACCGGTACCGAGAGCTGCCCGGCCAGCTTCTGAAGCTGGTCGATCGCCGCGGGACGGTATACGTCAACGGGAACCAGATACGGTTTGCGCCCCAGCTTTCGCAGGTGAAGGGCCAGCTTTCCCGCAGTTGTCGTCTTACCCGACCCTTGCAGACCGACGAGCATGATGGCGGCCGGTGACGGGCCGGAAAGATCGAGGTCCTCGTTTTTGGCGCCCATGAGGGCCGCGAGCTCTTCATTGACGATTTTGATAACCTGCTGTGCAGGCGTCAGACTCGTCAACACCTCCTGGCCGATGGCCCGGGTTTTAATATCGGCGACCAGTTGCTTGACCACTTTGTAATGGGCATCAGCCTCCAGAAGTGCCAGACGCACCTCGCGCAAGCCCTCCTCGATATTTTTCTCGGTCAGCTTGCCGTGGCCTTTGAGCTTCTTGAAAACCCCGTTTAACTTATCACTTAAATTATCAAACATATTTCCGCTTTAACATCTCCAGATCAAGACTAATCCGTTGAAATTAATATTTACTCGTTGTCATGTCAAGCAGAATGATATAACATAACTAATAAAATAATTCGATTAATTGTTGGCAGCAATCAAAAAAAATACCGGCGCCGCAACTTGGCATCCGGCAATAAATACCTACTTTAACAGCATTCGAACGCAAATAACACAAGATACATGAGACAACAATCAGAAAAATATAATATTACCGAACTCGACCGGGAAGAACTGGTCACCTGGTTTGAAGAAAAGGGGATGCGACCGTTCCGGGCCGATCAGGTCTTGTGCTGGCTATACGGCCGTGGCGCCACCTCTTTTGACGAAATGACGAATATCAGTAAAACGGACCGCGCTCACCTGCACGACCATTTCGTGATCCGGCCGCTGACCATCGCCGCGACGGAGACCGCCTCGGACGGTACGCGCAAATTCCTGTTTGAACTCACCGATGGCAACCGGATTGAAACGGTACTGATTCCGGAACGCGACCATTATACCCTCTGCATCTCCACCCAGGTGGGCTGCGCCATGGGATGCCGGTTCTGCATGACGGCAAAAAGCGGGCTGATCCGCAACCTGACCCGAGGCGAAATCATTGGACAGGTTCTCGCCTGCCAGTCCTATTGCACAGAGGACAAGCGCCTGACCAATCTCGTGCTCATGGGTATGGGAGAGCCGCTGGCAAATTATGACAATGTCATCCGGGCCGTCCGGGTGATCACCAACGCCGAAAAAGGATTAGGGCTTTCCGTCCGCCGGGTGACGCTGTCAACGGCCGGAG
>JAGXHH010000043.1 GCA_024636355.1 Desulfobacteraceae bacterium
TCTCGTGGGCTCGGAGATGTGTATAAGAGACAGGTTACGGCACGGTGACTATGGACGGCGGCATCGCACTTGCCTGTCATCCGCGGCAGGAGGCGGCCCTGTTCATGGGATCGATGGCATATGATCCATGGCCGGCGATCGAAAAAGTCGAATGCCCCGTAATGGTTCTCGAGGGAGAGCATACGGAAAACAAAGGGTTCATCGATTTTAAAAAAGCCGCGGACACCTTTCCCCAAGGGGAGTATCGATTAATAGAGGGGACAGGGCACCTGATTCCCATGGAAGCACCCGGTCGGATTGTTGCCATTATACGGGAATTCTTCAACATCAAACCGTACGAAAACCCTTCCGAATCCATATGATGAATTTTCAAAGCCCTGTCCGACACAACGTGCCGTTTGCGAATGCCTACTGGGTAATACCCGATCGTTTTCTCGCCGGGGATTATCCGCTTGTCGGCGAAACCGAGGCATCCTTTCGCCGGATTTCGGCATTGATCGACCATGGCATCCGTCATATCATCGACCTGACGGAATCCGATGAAATGTACCGGTTTGGAACCGAGCCCCATAAATATGGCGACCTGCTTGACCGGGCCGCCGAATCCCGGGGTGTCGATGTGGTCTATCGCTCGATGCCGGTGAAAGATTTTGCTGCCCCCGTTCGAAAGCTCATGTCCGATATTTTAGATGACATAGACCAAGCGCTTGAAGCCGATCGCCCTGTTTATGTGCATTGTTGGGCCGGAATCGGCCGCACCGGAACTGTTGTCGGCTGCTACCCGGCAAGACACGGGCATGCCGAGGGGGAAGCCGTGCTCTATGCGCTTCAGCAACTGCGCAAATACACCGATTATGCCTTCATGAGCTCTCCACAAAGCCGGCAGCAGATTGAAATGGTGTTGTCCTGGGTGGAAGGGGAATAAATGCTTTAGCTATAGGAGATAGGCCATGTCCCATAATGCAAACTGGGTTTATATGACCGCCGGCAGCAAGGACGAGGCGGTCGCCATTGGGGAAGCCCTGGTGGCTGAAAAGCTGGCGGCCTGCGTCAACATTATAGAAAACATATATTCTATTTTCATGTGGGAAGGTGAGGTTCGGCACGACACCGAAACCGTTTTTATTGCCAAAACCACGGCCGAGCGGGTTCCCGAACTGGTGGAAAAGGTCAGGGCCATGCACAGCTACGACTGCCCGTGTATCGTCAGTCTGCCGATTTCAGACGGTAATCCGAGCTTTCTGGAATGGATCGCCGAATCGGTCCGGTAAAATTGGAAGATTCAGGAGTCAGGAGTCAGGAGCCGGAATAACGGCAAAAACAAAAAAAACGACTTTCAAGGCAGCAATCCCCGGTGAACGTCGAAAGGCCCTGTAGCGGATGCATGTTCGCGGGCATGGCCCGCTCCTACAGGGTCACCCGTTAAATCACAGACACCTTTCACCGAAAATTGCTGCCTTTCAAGAAACTTGATGTTTTCGGTTTCGTTTTTTGGTTTTCATGCACGTACACGTGCACGGTATTGATTATGGCCGAGCGAGGGTTTTTAGAAGAAGGAGCAGATACGTGTCTCAAAAGAAACAGGTCCTGATTATCGATGATCATCCCCTGTTCAGGGAGGGGCTTAAATCGATTATAGGTCGCTCGAAGCAGTATGAAGTGTGCGGTGAGGCTGGAAATGCCGCAGACGGGCTCGAGGCAGCCCGGGATCTGCAGCCGGATATGATTCTGATCGATATTTCTCTGCCTGACAGGAGCGGTCTTGAACTGACACGGGAAATACGAGCCATGTTCGAGGAAACCCGGGTGCTCATCATCAGCATGCATGCGGCCATCAACTACATCACCGAGGCATTTCAAGCCGGCGCTACCGGGTATGTGGTAAAGGAGTCGGCGCACGAACGGCTCCTTGAAGGCCTGGACACCATTGCCGATGGCCATTATTTCCTGGACAGTTCCATTTCCCAGGAAGTCGTGAAGACACTGAAGGGCGCACCGGTGCGCGAAGCGCGGACGAGTGATACGGAATTCGGGCGCCTGACCGCCCGGGAACAGGAAATCATGCGCCTTCTTGCCGAGGGACTCAAGGCCAGGGAAATCGGGGAAATGCTGTGCATCAGCCCGAAAACCGTTGAAAATCACCGGACCAATATCATGCAGAAGCTCGGGCTGCACAGCACGATTGAACTGGTGCGTTATGCCGTCAAAATCGGCCTGATCGATGTGGAGCTCTGGAAAGTGTAGGGCTTAACTGTGATGCCCTCGTAAAAAGTCCATCACTCCTGCCGAGCAGTGGTTTTGAAGAAGGGAACATAAAACCAAATGCCGTGCACGTGCACGAGCACGTGTACGTGCACGTGCACGAAAACCAAACCGAAATCGAAACTGAAAACATCAAGTTCCCTGGAAGTCTGGTAAACTTGATGCAACTCCTGAAAAGTCCCGCAACCGGTGTGGCTAAGTTAAACGTTCCATATACAAGGCGTAGTGATTTTTCATACGCGAAGGCATACAAGTCGTATGTTGAGCGGATGAAAAATCACTGCAACGCAGTAGATGGGACTTTTAACGACGCCATCAACCTTATTCGCCCGCCAGTGAGACCAGCAGCTGCGCCAGTCTCGTGGAATCGATATATGGCGCAGTGTTCCGGCTGACTATCGGGCGCCGTATTATCTGAACCCCGGCGGTCCGGATTCTTTCTTCTTCAGCTCCTGCAAGATCCCTTTCGCAATCTATCACGACAGCATCCAGCACCTGTTCGGTCCCTATTCGATCCGGATCATCCGCCTTGAGGTAATGCAACAGAATTTCGACCTGATCGGCCAGGCCGAGGCCTTTGGTTTCGGGGTCGCTGCCGGTACTGGGAATATAGATCTTCGGACAGTCGGCCGCGCTGATGGCCGTGCCGATTCCCCCGGGCAGCAGGTTTGCAATAAGGCTCGAATAGAAACTGCCCATTGGATAGCAGATCAGTCCGGCTTCGCCGATCAGCCGGTGCATCTTTTTCCGGATAAGGACACCGGCGGGGGCAGCGGTTTGCTTTGTGAGAAACAGATGGTCGATCCGGTTTTCGATGGGACTGTATTGCTTGCCGGTGATCCGATCCTGGCCGAAAAGGGTGGTCCCATCGTCCAGGGTCGCTGCAAGGTGAAGATGTTCGTTGACGACAGGCCGAACCAGACCGCGCACGTGCAGCAGTTTTGAAAAAAGAGAAATCACCGGCTCGAAACTCCGGTCATTGGTCAGGTATCCGGCTGTAAGCACGAGATTGCCGACGCTGGCGCCGCGCAGATCAAACGTTTCGGGCATGAGATCGAGGAAGCAGTCCAGGTGGTGGCGCACAATGCGTCGCATCGGGTCAAGGATTTTAGCTACCAGTGGGTGCTTTCCTTCGGCCATTTGAACAATTTCATTGTGAAGCGTCCCCTGATCGCCTTCTTTCGGCAGTCGATGGGAAAACAGGTGGAACACTTCCGTATTACCCGGTTGCCGGAGGTCGCAAAGGGCCAGTAGCCTGTTTCGGATATCCCCGACCGCCGGCATGTGAAATGCCTTACGCAATTCAGCGGAACTGCCCCCGGAATCGAACGGGGTGATGACGTGAACGGAATTATGGGTGTATCCGAGAAGCGTCCGGCTGAGGTCCCGCAAAGCGGACCCACCGCTGAAAAATAAAATTTTTGATCCCCGTTCGGGATTTTTCTCCAGTTCGGCGATCCCGAGCCGTTCATCCGGCCGGACGGCTAGGTGAGTGCATGTCTGTCTATTCGATTCAGTCATTTAATCCATTGCTTTTCGTGTTTTTATAAACAAGCGGGCGGCTTCCATGCTGTACGCCCCTGCCTTTGCCTGCATCCATTTTTCGGGTTCTCATGACTACGACTTGGAAATCCCTACAAAATCTGGCTTTTGTATTTTCTTGCGCATTTCCTAAGAAAGAAACGCTTCGGAAATAGCATTTTCAAACGTTCATTACAATGAATATAGGACCGTAAAGGACAGCAGCAACCCATATGGCATTTCCCCTGCTGCAATTCAGGTTCTTTGGTTTTCGCCAAGCTTCGGCCGAGCTTGAACTGATACCGAGCAGCTCGGGATTTTAACCTACGAAAATGAGCCGATCCCTCTATGGATATAATTTGTCGGAATCGACATATTAAAGTCAGTCGATCATCGGGAAAAGACCAACCCGGAAAAAACCAACCCGGGAAAAAAATACAAACCCGAACGGAAAAGGAAACATGAACAGGGTAAAATTCAGAAAATCATAAGGATCGGAATTCGCACTAACTATATACAAGATTCATTATATCTCAGGGAAACGGATTCATATGGCACGGAATTTCAAAATTCAGACCAGCGGTACAGACCGTACGTTTTTTTTTGACCTTATCGGTGATTTTGACGGCAGTTCAGCGTTTGAACTCCTGAACCTGCTGCAGGAAAAAATCGAAACGCCACGCCACAAAGCATATGTCAATACAAGCCGGCTCAAATCGATCCATCCGTTTGGCCGGGATGTCTTCAAACGAAATCTTTCAAGCATTACCCATATTTCCAACATTATCTTCACCGGTGCATTTGCACCTGAAATTTCACCAATTGAGAAAACAACCGTTCGGTGGCGGCGGGAAGTCCGGGAACAGTTTTCTTTTGTCGATCGTTTCGATACCTCCCGCAGCGGTCGGTCCCAACAGGCGCCTGCAGGGGGTGAAGGATGACGGCCATTCTCATCATTGACGACCAGCCGCTTACCCGCAGGGATGCGCAAAAGGCCCTCATTGAATCCGGTTATAAGGTCAAAACGCTTACCAATGTGGAATTGACGGATCGGATGATCGAAGCGGTGCAACCGGATCTCGTGCTCATCAATCGTGAACCGGCCGGATTTGACGGTGTCCGGATCTTTATGCATATAAAGAATGCCTATCCGTATCTTCCGGTTCTCCAATATGCATTGAAGAGCGATACCGCCATCCATAGCCTGCAACAGTCGATCCGGATGGCGATGAAGGAAGTGCAGACGGCGGCCCGCCGGCAGACGCTTCCCGAACTGCGCATGTCCGGGGCGGTCCGGATTTATCATGAAGCAGGACGCAACCTGGACCGTTTCATCAAACGGTAAACGATTCCTGCAAACAAAAGCCAAGACCCCCCCGACCCGGGATGGCCGGGGGGAAAGAGATTGTCCACAACCTTTTTACTCCCCTTTCTCCTTTTTTCCTCAGGCATCGTTGTCCCATCCACCCCGTGGTTTCCGATAATCGCTGAGCCCTGAAATCGTATCCGCCGGATTTATTCGATTTTAAAAACCTGGTCCTCCGGGCCAGGTCAGAGGCAAAGGGCTATGCCTGGATTCATCAAGCAGGGAATCCAGGAGCCAGAATTCAGAATTCAGAATAAGGATTCGCCTTCGGCTCAATCAGGATAGAGAATATGCCGGAGCGAAGCGACA
>JAGXHH010000005.1 GCA_024636355.1 Desulfobacteraceae bacterium
CATTTGTCTCTATGTATCGCCCTTTCAGGGCTCCTCTGATTTTTTTCATCTTTTCCCGGGGCGCTGCCCCGGGCTGATATGTGAAACCCCTTCGGGGTTAATATGATCTAAACAACTGGAGCATTCCCGATAACCAGAAAACAAAAATTAACCACAGTGAACACAGCGCGGCCATTGGCCGCAACCAATCTCGGTGCCGTTTGTAGGTCGGGATTCACATCCCGACGCCCGGTTTCACAATAACGCTAATTTTTGTCGCGAAACGAAGACGGAAAAAAACAAAAACGAAAAACCACAAAACCGTTACTCGGGGCTTGCCGTCGGGTTTGGAAACCCGACCTACGGTTCCCGGCTCTCGAAACAAGGTTCGATCGCAAAAAAAGCTGTTGTACACCAATTGAGGGATGTTTTTGCAGGATGGGACATCTTTAAATGCCGTGCACGTGCACGAGCACGTGTACGAGCACGTGTACGAGCACGGAATATTACGAGGGTATCAAATTTGAATTTCTATGATCCTGGAAAATCCGACCACCGGGTGACCGGCTGCAGGGGAACCGGGGGATAGATCTGTCCGTGGGCCGGCGGCATGGAATTGTACACAAAGTCGATATCCACCATTCCGGATCGGATCAGCCTGGGACGGCTAAAACCGGTAAACGCTCCCCGGACCAGGACATCTTCCATCTGCAGGGTCAACCCGAAAACGGCCACCTTCTGGCCGACCGGTATCCGGTCGATTTCCTTGCCATAGGCCAAGGTCGAAAAGATCAGGCGCCGGCTGCCCGCGGTCTGGCATTGGAGCAGGGGGATGATTTCGGGATAACCGTCTGACCGGATGTAAGCGATAAATTTCAAGGCATCGAGACGGTTGAACAGGACCTCGGAAAAGAAATTTAAAATTGGGATGTTTTTGCCGGCGGCCGCCCCGCCTTTTGCCATTTTCGTCATCAGGGAGGCGACGATGATCGCCGGCAGCGGCAGGGCCTCGGCCCCCCGGGCATCGATCAGGTCCAGGTAATGGACCGTATTGATGCCGAAATAAGCGTTGTATCGGAACATCGGCAGGTCGTTGTACGACTGGTATTCGGGGCCTTCCGTGCGCAGGTGGGTCCACCGGGCATGCCCGCGCCATATTTTCCGGTCCATGGTCATTACCAGGAACGCAGATTTCGGATTTTTCTGGAGTTGCGCCTTGCTCTGCCCCCGGCAGAATTCCCCGAGGGTGATCTGTTTCGGCCCGGCCGCCCGGATCGATGTAATCAGGGTGAGGTGCGGCAGACCCTCCGGTGTGACTGTGGCTACGAGGCCGATTTTTTCTGCCGGGGAAAACGCCGCGATGGCCTTTTCGTCAAGCGCTTTGATATTATACAACATCCGCCTCCTTTCGGGAGTTGTTCCCGGTTTCGCGTGTGGCGCCCGACCAGCTGACGATTTGGGGATCCACACCGGATTTTTTTGCCACATCAGCCAGTTCGTCCATAGCCCCGGAGGTGATCAGCGGGGCCTTTTCAAACTGCCATTTCCCGCCGAGCCGGAGGTATTTATCCTGGCACAGGTTATTGAACGCACAAAGTTCCCAGCGGCTGACCGCACCCGTCAGCTGAGTTGAGAGGAACCGGCCGATCCCGGCGATGTTTTCGGCGTGATCGGTGGCACCGGGGATCACGGGCGTCCGGATCCAGAGCGCGGCCGGATGAACATGAGATTTGACATACCCGGCCACATGGACGAGATTTTCCAGGATGCGCCGGTTTCCCTGCCCGGTAAACTGTTGGTGTTCTTCCGAATCAATGAGCTTGACATCGAAAAGGACCATGGCCGCATAGGGAAGGATCCGGTCAAGCGCTTCGCGTCCGCAGGCGCCGCAGGTGTCGAGTGCGGTATGCAGTCCCTTTTCGCGCAGTGATTTTAAAAATAGTGCAACGAGCGGCGACTGCATCGCCGGCTCGCCGCCCGAGACGGTCACCCCGCCTCCGGACGTATTGAAATAGGCCCGGTCCTTTATGACCTCGGCGACCAGCGGCTCCAATTCCCAGACCGTGCCCAGCAGTTCCATGGCCATGGCCGGGCATTGCGCAGCACACGTGCCGCAGCCGGTGCAGACGTTCCGGTCGATTTCAACACCCGATTCGCTAAGGCAAATCGCGCCTTCCGGGCATGCGGAAAGACACGTCCGGCACCCGATGCACCGGTTGCCCACCCACCAGACCTGGGGTTTCGGGGAAATGCTTTCCGGGTTGTGGCACCAGGCGCAGTTCAAGGGACACCCCTTGAAAAAAACGGTCGTCCGGATACCGGGACCGTCTTCGGTCGACATGCGGATGATCTGGAGTACCAAGGCCTCTATGGTATTTTGATCAATATTCATGGATATTCAAAATCATTCCAGATTCTTTATCCGTACTTGTAGGGGCGACCGGCCGGTCGCCCCTATTCCTGTTTTTTTGATTAAGCGCAAGATTAAGCGCAAGATTAAGATTAAGAGCAAGATTAAGAGCAAGAGCAAGAGAAAACACATTCGAAACCTGCCAACCCGATCCGGATGCTCCGGGTAGGGGCGACCGGCCGGTCGCCCCTACAGCCCCTACAGCACCGGTTGCAATCGTTGGTTCCGGTTCCTGAACCCGAAACCGGGCGGACACGCAGGTCCGCCCCTACGCATTTAACCTTGAACCTTGAACTTTGAACCCTGAACTTTGCCGTTCTAAAATTTTTCATGGCTCAACCGGGCAATCACCTCGTTTTGGAGCTCTTTGCCGATGGCGGTGAAATAGGCGTTGTAGCCGGTGATCCGCACCAGGAGGTTCCGGTAGTTCCGGGGATGGAGCTGGGCGTCGCGCAGCATGTCCGGATCGAGCATGTTGATCTGCAGGCAGGTACCGCCGTTTTCGGCATACCCTCTCAAGAACGCCTTGAATTTCTCCCTGTGCTCCGGGTCCTTTACAATGGAGGGATTGAAGGTGATCGTGTGGCTTGCCCCGTTGGGCAGGCAATTTACGTAGTCCTCCCAGTCGCCGGCTTCCACCGTCGTCCGGCCGCCCAGAACCTTGCCCACCGAATTGGTGTTGGCCGTCGGCCCGTTGATGTCCGCCCCATTTGACGGACAGATCGCATTGGACAAAAACTGCCCCTTCTCCCGGCCGTCGGCTGTAGCGGCAAGAACATACCCGTCGCCGGCCCAGTAGTTCCAGGAGAGCATCCCCGGCCGGAACTGCCGCTTTGTCGATTTCGTCTTGTGCTTCCAGGTTTCCGACGTCCACAGTTCCATGACCTGCTGCGCCATGGCATCGGCGGCATCATCGTCGCGGCCGTACTTCGGAGCCCGGTTCCGGGCAAGCGCCTGCAGCACCGGTTGGCCGTCCCAGTTGTTCTTCAACGCGTCGATCAATTCGGCCATGGCGCACTTCTGCTCATCGAACACGAGGTACTTGATGGCCAGCAGGGAATCGACCGTGGTGGCAAATGTGACCGCCTCCAGGGTAGTAAAGTTGATCTCTGCGCCGCCCCGGGTGATGTCCAGCGCTTTTTCCACACACCCCCGGACCATGCATGAAAGGTACGGGGTGGGGAAAAATTTCGCCCGGATCGATTCGGTCCGTTCGTACAGGTCGACGCATTTCTTTATAATGGATGCCGTCTGCTTTTCATAGGCGATCCAGAACTCTTCCCATATTTCGAACCGATCCGCATCGCCCGTATAAGGGCCGTCCTGGCGGATTTTTTCACTTTTTCCCGTCAGCGGATCGACAAACGCGATCAGGTCTCTTCCGCCGGCAAGGGCGAGCTCGACCGCCTTGACCAGGTTCAGGTTGTTGTCGACGGTGCCGGACCGGTCGTTTCCGACCATGGTGTTTTCCAGACACCCCACCGGGGCGTACTCATAGACATTTTCCTCACTGATCAGGTGCTCAAGCCCGGCGAGTTTCGCCTCGCGCAGCATGCCGGCCATGGAGCGCTCATCGAAGTTGATCAGAAACGGCGCCCCCTGACTGGTGGAAACCATTTCCGTCAGGACATCGAGCAGTTCGTCCGGAGAATTGCGGTGGAGCCGGACGTTCGGCTTCGGCTCCAGGATCGGGCTCATCTCGTCGATGACTTCGAGGATGACATAGGTCAAATCATTGGTCATATCCGCCCCGTCCCGGCCCATGCCGGACAGGGTGATGAGCTGGCCGAAGCCCGAGGTGATGCCGTCCCGGCCGTTGCGGATCATGGCATCATAGGCGGTGTTGCAGTGAATCCAGAAGCATTTCAGGATTTCCTTGCCGAATTCGCGCTCCATCCCGGATTTGATCGACTGCTGCCAGTAAGGGAGCAGGTACTGGTCGATCCGGCCGAACGACACGCCCGGGCCCGGGTAGTTCTCATCGCTCATGATCAGCATATGGTTGATCCACAAGGCCTGGACAGCCTCCCAGAAGGTCTGGGCCGGCTCCCAGGGAATGCGGGTCAAGTTCTGGGCCATCCGGGTCAGCTCCTCCTTGCGCTGTTCATCGGGCGCCTGGCCGGCCAACTGCTGGCACAGCCGGGAATATTTTGCCGCCAGGTCCTTTGCCATGGTCGCCGACGTCCGCATGGCCCAAAGCTGGGCCCCCTTCTGTCCGGCCTGCTCCTTTTCCGACAGAATGCTGTAGAGTGCGTCGATTTCGATATAAATGCCTTTCCATCCCTTGGTCAGGACCATTTCATGATCCGGGATCAGGTGACCGGACGTGGCCCCGGCATTGCCGTAGCCGTGATCGTGGAACCATTTGACCGCCCCGCGCGCCCCCTTTTTGCCCAGGGTCGCCCGGTCATAGATTTTCTGCTCGGCCTCGTCAAGGCACATCGAGGTCTGGATGTTGAAACGGCCGCCGGCGATCAGGTCGCCGGGCAGAAGTTCCTGGGGCAGGCAATTGACCATGACCTCCCGAACGAACCAGGCACGCCGCTCCACGATCGACCAGGACCAGAATTTTTCAGGAAGGGTTACCGGACGGGCCGCCTGCCGGTAGGAGCTGCGCATGGTCTGCAGCAGCAGGTAGGTTTCCGGTACGATATAAAAAGTGATCTCGTTGAACTGGACGTCCCAGGGCGTTGCCGTGGTCCAGGCCGTGTACTCGTTGGACCAGGCCCGGTCGGCCCCCTTGAAGTAATATTCCCGGAGTTTCTGAATCCGCGGGGACAGACCCCGGGGCGCCTTGACCTGAAATTCCGCGCCGGCTGCGGTCGATTGTGTCATCTGGGGCCTCCTTGACTGGACAAGTTTGTTTTCGCCCATATTTCGCCATGTTTGAGCAGATTGTACATCACCATAGCCGCCTGCTCTTCGTCCCGGTCCGACAGGGTCGAAATCAGCTGCCGATGAAATAAAAAAACCGGTGCGACCACGGCGGGATCACTGAAAAAAAGCCGGCTTATGTTGGTATAGACCGGCTTGAATGAATTTAACATCATCGGATACAGGAGATTGCCGGTCGCCATGGCGACCAGCAGGTGGAACTCGAAATCAATGCGGGTCAACTGCTCAAGATTTTCGAAATCGGCTTCCGATTCCTCGAAGGCAATCCGGTAGAAGGCCTCCATCTGCTCCAGCGTCCGGTTTGCCGCCGCCTGTCGGGCGTTTTCCGTTTCAAACAGCATCCGCATGCGCAGCAGTCCCTCGAGCATCTTCGCATCGAGGGCCCCGTGGCGGTAATTGATCAGAGAAGTGAGCAGGGCAAGCGAGCCTTCCCGGGTGTAGTCGCTGACAACGGTGCCGACCCGGGGAACGATGGAAACCAGCCCCTTGGCGGCCAGATCGACAAGCGCCTCGTGGACGATCGGGCGGCTGACCCCGAGCTGCTGGGCAAGATCGCGTTCCGGCGCCAGTTTTTCACCAACCTTGACCGCACCCGAGAGGATCAGTTCTTCCAGACGGGCAACGCAGATTTCTTTTAAGCTATCGGATCTGACAGGTTTTAAAAGCTCCAGCATGAAAATGTCCTTACGGTTTGCCGGTGGATGTAATTTTTTGGCAGGTGGTTTTACCATAGCCAGATCGGGAAGGGATGTCA
>JAGXHH010000044.1 GCA_024636355.1 Desulfobacteraceae bacterium
GAGAAAATCCCAGGCGTGTTCCATGAACCCCTTGTCTTTCACTTCCCCTCCCGGGTTTTCAATGCGCTGCCGCAGGCGTTCGGCCCGTGACTCCGGGGCCGGATGACTGGAAAGAAAGGATGCATCGCCTCCCAGCTGCGCAAGCGTTTCCAGGGCGGAAACCGCCATTTGCGGATTGTAGCCTTCCTGCTGCATGAACTTCAGCGCATAATCGTCGGCTGCCCGCTCTTCTTCCTGTGAATACTGGGCATTAAAAATTATTTAAAATAATTGCCAATCAAAAAATTGTGAACTAAAAAATACAACTGTGATTTTCCGGATAAAGATCACCATGAATAATGTCAAGGATTAACGAATTATGATATTGAAATGCGCCGGTCCCCTTACCCCCGAATTACACGCCCTGGGCTCCATTGACCTGCCCGCTTTTTTACTCGATGCGGATTGCCCCGCAATAATCGATGCCGGGATGACCTGCATGGGAAGCCTGTATGTGCAGGAACTCCGGAAGGTGTTAAACGGTCGGCCCCCCGCGTATTTTCTCCTGACCCATACCCACTACGACCATTGCGGCGCCGTGGCCCAGCTTAAAAGAGCATTTCCCGATATGCAGGTGTGCTGCGCAGAAGCAGGAGAACAGATTCTGCAGCGTCCCCGGGCGATTGCGACCATTCGTGAGCTCAACCGTGCCGGGGCTTTATATATCGATAGTCTGTACGGATCGGAAACCGCGACACCCGAGTTTGAAGTTTTCCCGGTGGATCGCACGTTTGCAGACGGGGAAACGATTCAGCTCGGAAAAGAGATGAGTCTGACGGCCATTGCCACCCCCGGGCATACCCGGGATTCCATGAGCTATTATGTGCCGGAAAAGAAAATGCTGTTTACGGGTGAAGCCGTCGGCATCATGGAAGCCGGCGGGTATATCTATTCCGAATGGCTGGCGAGTTATGACGATTATATCCGTTCCATGGAAAAGCTGGCAACCCTCGAGGTGGAAACCCTCTGCATCGGCCATGGCCTCGTGCTCACCGGTACGGATGCCGCCGACTATCTGCCCCGCTCGATGGAATACTGCCTGTCCTTTCGGAGGTTGATCGAAACGACCCTCGAGGAGACCGGCGATGATGTCGAGGAGACAAAACGGCGCATCAAACAAACCGAATACGACCCGCTCCCGGGCCCCAAGCAGCCGGAATTCGCCTACCTGATTAATCTGGAAGCCAAAATCCGGGCGATACAAATCCTGATGGCGTCGTAAAAAGTCCCATCTACTGCGTTGTAGTGATTTTTCATCCGCTCAACATACTACATGTATGCCTTCGCGTATGAAAAATCACTACGCCTTGTATATGGAACTGTTTACTTAGCCATCCCATACCTATTAAGGGACTTTTTACAAGTGCATCAATCCTGACGATTCCCTGCAATCCATAAACCCAGCGCATCCAATCACTTATCCGCTGCGTTTCAGCGTGAAAAATGTGACTTCCGGGGGCGCATTGACGCGGATCGGGGCGATGCTGCAGCCGATGCCTCTGTTTACGTACAGGTTGTTGCCCGGTTCACCGAAGTTTTCGACCCACCCATCCCCATGGACTGTGTCTTCCCGGTAGTACGTCATCCAGGTCCATTGCGGTGTTAACGGGAGTGCGATCTGGCCGCCGTGGGTGTGTCCGGCCACGGCAAACTGGGCGCTGTGGGCCGGGAATTGCGAAAACGAATCCGGATGGTGCATCATAACCAGTCGCGGCATGTCTTCCGGTATCTTTGATAATGCGGCATTCACATCCTCTACGCCGGGCCAGCGGGCGCCGATCCCGACCAGGTAAAGCGGATCTTCTCCCGCTGCGTCTTCTTCCGAAGTCTTAAGAATCACGGCATCATTTTCTAGTACTGTAATCCCGACCGACTCCAGCGCATCGCTTACTTTTTCCGCACGTTTAAAATCAGGCGCATCTTTTCTTCGGGACATCGCATAATCGTGGTTCCCGAGCACGGCATAGACCGGCACCCCTTTTTTCGTAAGGGGACGAAGCAGGTTTATAACGGTTTCGATCTCTTTTTCCGGATCAGCCGAGGAATGGTAAATGAAATCGCCTGCCAGCAAGACCAGATCGGCATCGGCTGCAACGACGGCATCGACGGCCTTTTGTATCATACCGGGACTATCCAGCCAGAGACCTGTCTGGAAATCCGATAAAAGGGCCACTTTTCGATAATCCCAGTTGCGGGGAAGGTTTGAAATGTTGACCGTCTCGTCTTGTTGATCCAGGATAAAGCGCGGTTCGATTCCCAGCCCCCAGACGGCCGCCAAAAGCAATATCGCCAGGATTCCTCCGGCGATTTTCAATAATTTGCGTTTCATCAATTTCGTTCGAACTCATCTGATTTTTTGATTTCAGGCCTGTCCAGCCTTCTATGCAAGGCAAGAGCCGGGTTGCATATTCATGAAGTTAATCATTCCGGATTGCGCCGTCCAAACAACGTCGGCAATGTTTAATCGTAGACACATGTATACGAAGGCATACAGATCGAATCGTTGCTGGTGATCCTAAATGAGGCGGTATGTATGTCAAACCCCCGTTATCCCCGAATAAGCATGCCATCCGGTAGTTATTCATAGAAAGTTCTCCTATAGTAACATCTCCCAAATCACTTATTTTAATTAGGTTTCTAAAAGTCCGTCCCGGGGAATCTCAGATGAACTTTCCCGGGTTTTTTTTAATTGGCATCTGAATTGCAAGCTAATGTTGAATCCCGAAATTCTAACATGGGACTTAGCACGAACTTTTTCTGCTTGATAAAGGCAAACCACCCGAAAGGGTGGGACGCAAAGGCACCGACCTCCGGCCGTTTCAAGAAAAGCATGAGGCAGCGGGCCTGCCGGGCGGATTTCGACATCTCCTTCAGGTGTTGTTTTCCCGCACGGAGCGAAAAACAAATTTGAAGGAGTATTCGTAATGCATTGTTTCAGATCCTTTAGAAGAACGGTTTTAGTTGCGATCCTGTCTGTAGTCCTGCCGATTTCAGTCTATGCGGCGGAAGTCACCCTGGGATGGGATCCGCCGGATGACAGCAGGGTGACCGGGTATCTTATCTATTACGGCATATCGGGCACGGAATACAAAAGTACACCCCGGATGACAATCGGTTCTTCGGCGCAGACCAGCACGGTCATTTCAGCCCTGGAAGAAGGCAAAACCTATGTGTTCGCCATGACCAGCACGGACGCCGACGGAAATAAGAGTGTCTTTTCGGATGAAATTACAAAGACGATTCCCGTGGACAGCGACGGTGACGGCGTGCCGGACAGTGCGGATCTCTGCCCGAATGATCCGGATAAAACCGAACCGGGTGACTGCGGCTGCGGCGTCCCGGATACGGATACCGACGGCGACGGAATCCCGGACTACAATGACACGGACGACCAGGACGGGACCGATCCCGACAGTGACGGTGACGGCGTTTCGGATAGCGCGGATCTCTGCCCGAATGACCCGTACAAAACCGAGCCGGGCGATTGCGGCTGCGGCGTTTCCGATACCGATACCGATGGTGACGGCATTCCGGATTGCAATGATACGGATGATCAGACCGGGAGCGATCCCCCTGCTGAAATCCCGGAAAACGTCTCTCCCGAGGCTCCGATTCTGCTCTCCCCGCCTGACAAGGCAATTGACATGAAACGAAAAGTCTCTCTGGAAACAGCCGGGTTTGTCGATCCGGACGATGATGCGCACCAGGCAACGGAATGGCAGATCAGCACCCGGACTGATTTTTCCGAATTGGTATTTGCTAAAAAGACCGATAAGAACTTAACCCAACTGCTCGTTACCCATGTCGTGTTTGCGGAAAGTCAAACGTATTACTGGCGGGCCCGGTATTTTGACGCCCGGGACGGGCAATCGCCATGGTCTGAAATCAACGAGTTTACCACCGGCATCTGGGGCAGGGATAAGAATAAGAATGGCATTTCAGATGCCAGTGAGCCGATGGCCGCCACCGATCTTGACGGCAACGGGATTACGGACAATGATCAGGAGGATATGAAAACCATCCAGGTGTTCGATGCCGATAAACAACTCGGTCTGAAATATTCCGTTAGTAATGCAATTGAATATATTGAAGGAGTCGACCCGCTATCGATAGAGGATCAATCCGGAAAGCCGGACAGTGTGCCGTTCGGGCTGGTTAATTTCAGGATAAAGGTCGATGAACCGGGGCAGACCGTCTTTGTCACCGTTTATCTTTCCGAACCCGCTCCGGAAGGCGCCCGATGGTTCAAGTACGATGATGCGGATGGCTGGAACGACTATTCCAGTCTGGCGGCATTCAGTTCGGATCGGAAATCCGTTGAACTGGTATTAACCGATGGCGGAATCGGTGACACGGACGGCGTAGAAAATGGCGTGATTGTCGATCCGGGCGGAGTAGGGATACTCGCTGATGGTCAGAATACCGGCAGCAGCAGCAGCGGCGGGAGTTGTTTTATAAATTCCCTGTATTGATCACCTGACCCAATTCGAAATCTGAGAAAAAAAGGCCCCGCCGTTTTCCGGTGGGGCCTTTTTTTTTGTTCAGGTGATCGTTTATTTCATGTTCATGCTCTTAATCTTAATACCTATTTTTTGAGAGCCGGGAACCGTAGGTCGGGTTTCCAACCCGACGGGCAAGCCCCGAGTAACGGTTTGTGGTTTTTATTTTTTGATCTGGTTATCGGGAATGCTCCAGTTGTTTAGATCATATTAACCCCGAAGGGGTTTCACATATCAGCCCGGGGCAGCGCCCCGGGAAAAGATGAAAAAAAATCAGAGGAGCCCTGAAAGGGCGATACATAGAGACAAATGAATAAATGTCACGCCCTTTCAGGGCTCCTTTTTCTTGGCTGTTCTTTCCCGGGGCGTTGCCCCGGGCTGGTATGTGATGCCCTTTTCAGGGCATTAAGCTCTCACTTACTGGAGTTTTCCCGATAACCAGATTTTTTTTTATTCCGTTTTCGTTTCGCGACGAAACCCTTCGTTATTGTGAAACCGGGCGTCGGGATGTGAATCCCGACCTACAAAACCGGCACCGATTTTGGTTGCGGCCAATGGCCGCGCTTGCCCTCTGTGGTTAAAACAGACTTTCTACGAGACCATCAATTTTGTATCGAATCTTCCGGACAAAGGAAGGGCGGACACGCAGGTCCGCCCCTACAGATTGACCGGATCACTCGTAGGGGCGGACCTACGTGTCCGCCCTTCTTTGACATTCAAAAGTGGCACACCTAGTCTTAAATGAGAGAGCGATAGAGGTGTCGATGGGAAGAAAAATCACGTCTGCAGGAGTCTTTTGGTGCCTTTGCCTCATGGTGACGACGGCGTGCACAGTGGGGCCGGATTATCAGCGGCCGGATACGGTGGCCGGGCAGGGTGCGCCTTACGAAAACACCCGCGACGATCTGTCGCAGGTCGTCTCCTCGGACGGTTTCAGCCGATGGTGGCGGGCAATGGAGGACCCGTTGATGGACGGCTATATCAACGACCTTCTCGCCGACAACCTGCAGCTGATGGAGGCCGCCGCGCGCATCCGGCAGGCGTGGGCGCAGCTGGGGATCGAAAGGGGGGCGCTGTACCCCGGCCTTTCGGCAACCGGCTCGGCAGCACGGCGGTTTCAATCCCTGGACAATGTCGGGGTTACCTCGGGCATTCCGATCCCGGAAACGGGCGGGACCCAGCGTTTCTATTTTACCCAGCTGGAGGCCGGTCTGAGCACCAGCTGGCAGGTGGACCTTTTCGGAAAAGTGGAGCGAAGCATTGCGGCGGCGCGGAAAAATTATCTGGCGTCCCGCGCCGATACCGAAGCCCTGGTCCATTCCCTGATTGCAGAACTGGCCCGCCGCCGGGTCGCGCTGGCCTCCCTGAAACGGCGGCTGGAACTGACCCAACAGACGGTGGAAAGCCGCGAGCTGACATTGAAGGCCGTGGAGCGCCGCTATCGAAGGGGAGCGGGCAACGTTTCGGCGGTTGACGTTTATCTTGCCCGGGAAAATGTGGCCGCGGCCGCTGCTGAAGTGCCGAATCTGCGCCGCCGGATGATTGATGAGGCGTATGCGCTCGATCTGTTGCTCGGCCTGGCACCGGGAACAGTCGATCCGGAAACAACAGACATCCCGGTTCTGCCGCCGCCGCGAAAAACACCTGTCGGTCTGCCGGCGCAGCTTGTCGACAGGCGCCCCGATCTGAAGGCAAACGAACTGCGCATGGCCGCGGCCGTGGAGCAGATCGGCGTGGCGGTCGCCAATCTGTATCCGGATCTCACGTTGAGCGGCAGTATCGGCTACCAGAATGACGAATTAAACCAGTTTTTCAACAGCAGCAACCTGTTCGGGGCGATCCTGGGAGATATTACGGCGCCCCTGTTTCAGGGAGGCCGCCTGCGCGCCAATATCGAACTACAGGAGGCACGAACCCGGGAACTGGCCGCAGCCTATGCCCGCCAGGTGTTAAATGCCCTTCGGGAAGTGGAAACCGCCTTGAGCAATGCCCGGTACCTGTCTGAACAGATCCGGCATCTGGAAAACCGCCTGGAAAATATCCGGAGGGCTGAAAAGCAGATGCAGGAGTTGTACCGCAAGGGGCTTGTGTCCCTGCTGGAAGTTCTCGAAACGCAACGCCGGCGGTATGTCGCCGAGCAGACCTGGCTGGTGAACGCCCAGGCCGCATGGAATAACCGGATCGCCCTGTATCTGGCCCTGGGCGGCGACTGGCTTGAAAATGAACCGGACCTGCAACCGTTCCCCCTGCCCGTGGAAAGCCGGGATTCATGATTAAAAACGGAACAAAACCGGAAAAGGAAAACCGCCGGAACCGAATGTACGGATTGCTGCAGCTGGCGCTGGTAATCCTGGTTATCGGCGGGGCGTTTCTCTTTTCTATTTATCTCGCATCCCTCCAGACCGTGCCGAATGCCGATAATGATCGAAATGCCCTGGAACTGCTGGTGGAGACGACTGTGGTGGCGCCGCAATCCCATCGGCTGAGATTTTCCGCTACGGGAACCGTCCAGGTGCGCGCCAGTACCGATATTGTCCCCCAGGTCAGCGGCCGAATTATGGCCATCGATGACAGCGCCTTTCCCGGCGGATTTTTCGACCCTGATACGGTGCTTTTCCAAATCGAGAAGGAGGATTTCGAACTCGAGGTCGAGCGAATGAAAGCCGAAGTCGCCCGCGCGAAAACCCGGCTCGAATTGCAGCAGGCCAACTCGGAAACCGCTGTCGCCGAGTGGCAGGAAATGAATCCGGACACCCCCGTGCCGCTCCTGGTGGCCCAGAAACCCCAGCTCGCAGAGGCAAAGGCCGCTCTTGCCGCAGCCGAATCGCAGCTCCGGATTGCCCGGCTGAATTTGTCGCGCACCGATTATCGGCTCCCGTTTTCGGGTCGGGTCACGGAATTTAGTATGGAGGAGGGGCAGTATGTGGTGGCCGGTCAGGCTTACGGCCAGGCGTATCGGCTGCTTTCCCTGGAAATCGACGTCCCCCTGGAATCCCGACAGTTCGACTGGCTCATGGCAACCGAAGCGCCGGTCATTTCGGTGAGCACCGATTTTCTGGATGAAGCGGTTTACAGCGCCTATGTCAAGCGGGTCGCCGGCCGGCTCGACCCGCAGACGCGGTTTGCCCGGGTGCTCCTGGGTTTAAACGAAACAAAGCCCGACCTTGTCCCGGACGTGTTTGTGAGCGTGCGTTTCATTGGTCCGCAAAGAGAATCTGTCTGGGTGCTGCCGCTCGATGCGCTACAGGAAAACGGCCGCATTTGGGCGGTCACCGCCGAAAAGAGGCTCCGGTCGCTACAGCTTGAAATTATCCAGATAACCGATACGGCCGTGGTGGCGAAAAGCGACGGGAAAACGATTCGGGTAGTGCGCGGCCACCTGCCCGAAGCCACCGAGAACACACCGGTGCGGCTGGCCGGCAACGCGGAATCCGGGACGGGAAATCATGGTCGGCGGGACTGACGCCTCCCGCGAACGGGAATCCGGACTGATTGGCTGGTTTATTCACAACCATGTCGCCGCCAACCTGCTGATGGTCTTTTTTATCGGCGGCGGGCTGCTGGCGATTTTTTCCATGCGCACGGAACTGTTCCCGACGGTCGATCCCCGCACGATCACCGTAAGCGTCCCGTATCCCGGGGCGACACCGCATGAAGTCGAAGACGGCATCACCCGCCGGGTGGAGGAAGCCGTCATAGGGATCGAAGGGGTCGAGCAGGTCACGTCGGTTGCCCAGGAAAACCTTGGCGTGGTGACCCTGGAGGTGACCGATTTCGTCGATGTGCAAGAGGTGTTAAATGACGTGGAAAATGCCGTCGACCAGCTGGCCGATTTCCCCCCCCAGGATGCCGAAAGTCCGATTATCGTCCGGGCAAAGCCCCAACCGTTTGTCATCACCCTGGTCCTGTCCGGGGATGTGCCGGAGCTGACCCTCAAGCGCTGGGCCGAGCGTCTCGAAGACGAAATGCTGCGATCCCCCGGCATCTCCCTGGTCAGTATACGGGGGGGCCGGGATTATGAGATTTCCATAGAGGTTTCGGAAGACGATCTGCGCAAATACGATCTGACCATAGAGGATGTGGGTCAGATCGTTTTCGCCTCCTCCCAGGATATCCCGGCCGGTACGGTCGAGTCCCTGGCTGGCGATATCCTGCTGCGTGTCCAGGAAAAGGGGTACGTGGGAGGCGATTTCGAGGATATCGTTGTCCGGAGTCTGCCGGACGGCAGCCTGCTGCGCCTGAAGGATATCGCCGTAATAGCCGACGGATTCATAGACGATAACCTGGTAACCCGCCACAACGGCAAACCGGCCATTTTCATCGAAATTTCCAGGAGCGAATCCCAGGATCTTCTTGCCGTGGAACAGGCGGTGCAGGATTACCTGGAAGCCGTCAGGCTTCCGACCGGCATCCGCCTCGATATCCTGGAGAACCGGACCGAAATCCTGAAGCAGCGCATGAACCTGTTGCTCCGGAACGCCCTGATGGGCTATGCCCTGGTCTTCCTGGTGCTGCTGCTGTTCTTGGATCTCAAACTCGCATTCTGGACTAGTCTCGGCATACCCATATCGTTTTTAGGCGGGCTTCTGATCGTCTACCTGTCGGGGATGAGCTTCAACA
>JAGXHH010000045.1 GCA_024636355.1 Desulfobacteraceae bacterium
TCCGATGACCATGTGCAGGTCGCTTGCCCCGCGTTCTTTCATGTGCCGAAAAAAACCATCGATTATCGCCATCGGTTGCTGCTCCGCATCAGTGTTTCCCGGTTTCGCATCAGCTCCGGTTCAGATAGGGTTTGAAGTTTTCCGGTTTGGCCGCATTGGCGGCCGCATCGGCTGCAGAAATTTTGCCTTCCTTAAACAGGGCCATCAGCGATTCGTCCATAAGCTGCATGCCGACTTTCTTTCCGGTCTGCATCATGGAGGGAATCTGGAAGGTCTTTGCATCCCGGATCAGGTTGGCCATGGGAAGCGTGCCGATGAGCACTTCCAGGGCCAGCATCATCTGTGTGCCGTCTGCCGCGGGTATGAGCCGTTGCGTGATCACTGCCTTTAAAGCCTCGCTCAGCATGGTCCGGACCTGGTTCTGTTCCTTGGGCGGATACGAGTCGATGATCCGGTCGATGGTCTTGGGGGCGCTCGAAGTCGAAAGGGTGGCGATGACCAGGTGCCCGGTTTCCGCAGCGGTAATCGCCAGGGAAATGGTTTCCAGATCACGGAGTTCGCCGATCATGATCACGTCCGGGTCCTGGCGGAGAGCCCCTTTCAGGGCGTTGGCGTAAGACCGGGTGCTGGCGCCCAACTGGCGCTGATTGATCACGCCCTTTTTGAGGGGGTGGATGAATTCGATCGGATCTTCGACCGTCAGGATGTGGTGGGCGCGATGGGTGTTGATGTAATCGACCATGGCCGCCAGGGTGGTCGATTTGCCGTGACCGGTGGCCCCGGTCACCAGGATGAGCCCCTGATGGTTGTCCAGAACACGCCGGACCGTTTCCGGCATCCCGAGTTCCTCCATGGTGGGTATTTTTGGAGGAATCAGCCGGAATACAGCGCTCATCCCCCGCTGGTGCGTCATGGCGCTGCCACGGAAACGACCCAGTTCGGGCAGTTCGTAGGCGAAGTCGAGCTGGAGGGTTTCGTCCAGGACCTTTTTCTGATCCTCTGACAGTAATTCGTAAATCAATTCACGGCACTGGGCCGGGTTTTGGGGCGGGCTTTTGAGTTTGCGCAGCCGGCCCAGCCGCCGGAGGACAAACGGTTCATCGGGAACGATATGGATGTCGGATGCATTGAGTTCCACCGCTTTTGCAAACACCTTGTCGAGTTTTGCCATGGACCGGTAGTTCCTTTCGGATGTTCGGAAGATATCAGAGCCGGGTCGATATGATCATGTCTTCGGGAACGATGATTTCGATTTCGTCCTTGCGCACGTTCATGAACTTTGCCTTCATGATCATCTCCCCGCCCCGCCGGCAGATTTCCGCGCTGGTCACCGAAATGAACGTATTCGATTCGTTCATGTAGTCGGTCAGGCGAACACCCTGGAACATGTTCAGGTCTCCAATGATTTCAAACTGGTGGGTAAAAATGTAGACCTTTTGTTTTCCGGTTTCGTTCATCGATTTCCTCCTCCTGCACCCAGAAGCACATCAAGATAGATTGCATTCATTATGGATAGTCGCAACTACTGTTTATCTCAAGTGCCGGGAAAAAGCAATCCGACAACGCTTCAAGGGAAGGGGTTAAAATAAATATCCTGGCCCAGAGGACCAGGTTTTGGTTGTCCCTGAAAGGGGCTTTATTCCCCTGGTTCGTTAAGAAAAGAATCCAGAATACAGGAGCCAGGAGCCAGAAGGTATTCGGATGTCGCTTCGCTCCGGCATATTCTCTATCCTGATTGAGCCGAAGGCGAATCCTTATTCTGGATTCTGAATTCTGGCTCCTGGATTCTCTGCTTGATGAATCCAGGCATAGCCCTTTGCCTCTGGCCTGACCCGGAGGACCAGGTTTTTAAGACCGAATAAAACTGTTTGAAAAATCATGGGCCATATCCTATGCATGCAAGATGTATGGGCCGTGGGGGAACTGCGGCATTTTGTCGTTCCGGAGATGACCCGGGCGTCAATGAAATTCGAAAACCCAGGATGATTTCATGACCAAAGACAAATCCCCGGTTTTGCAAAGTCCGCTGCCGGCAATCGATGACGCGGAAGGCGATTGCGTACCCGACGGCTTCGGCCCGGTTGTCGATGCCCATGTGCACCTGTTTCCCGACCCGATGTTCGGGGCCATATGGGAGTGGTTTTCCCAATACGGATGGCCGGTCCGATACCGGATGCCGGTAATGGAACTGCTCGACTTTTTGTTCCGGCGGGGAATCGACCATGCAGTGGGACTGATCTATGCCCACAAACCGGGAGTTGCCCGGGATTTGAACCGGTTTATGGCGCAAACCTGCCAGGGTTATCCGGGAAGGCTTACCGGCCTGGGCACCGTCTTTCCGGGTGAGGCCGATGCGGCGGCGATCATCTGCGAGGCATTTGAAATGGGACTTGCCGGGATCAAGCTGCACGCCCACGTACAATGCTTCGACATGAACGGCCCCGAAATGGATGTGGTCTATAACGCGTGCGCTGCGGCCGATCGGCCGTTGGTCATGCACGTGGGAAAAGAGCCCAAAAGCCCCGCCTACCCGTGCGACCCGTATGCGTTGTGCGGGGCGGAAAACCTCGAACCGGTGCTCAAGCAGTACCCGACACTGAAAATTTGTGTACCTCACCTGGGGGGCGATGAATTTGCGGCATACGGGCGCCTGATCAAAAATTACGACAACCTGTGGCTCGATACGGCCATGGTGATCACCGATTACCTGCCGATGAAAAACCGGCTCCCCCTCGGCGACATGCGAATCGATCGGATCATGTACGGTTCGGATTTTCCGAATATCCCCTATGCCTGGGACCGGGAGTTGAAAGCTCTTGAAAACGAGGGTTTGTCAGCAGAACAACTCCGGCAGGTGCTTTCGGAAAATGCGGCCGCGCTTTTCGGTATTGAGAGGATTTCATTATGACCATGCGCAAAGAAGACGCCCCTGTCTACGGAACCCGGACCCGGATTCCGGAACGGTTCCGGTTTGCCTGCCACCCGGGGGTGTCCTGTTTTAACCGGTGCTGCCATGATGTGGACATGTACCTGTATCCCTATGACATCATCCGCCTGAAACGCCGCCTGGAAATGACATCCGACGAGGTGCTCGACCGCCATACCGTCACCGCCATCCGGGACAACCCGTTTTTTCCGCACATGATGCTGAAACTGACGGAAAAAGAAGGCCGGCCCTGTCCGTTTCTAAGCCCTATCGGATGTACGGTGTACGAGGACCGGCCGTTTTCGTGCCGGGCCTACCCGGTGGAACCGGCCGTGTCCCGGCAGCCGGGACACGAGGGGGAAACCGTTTACTATATTTCCCGGCATCATTACTGCCAGGGGCACGAAGAGGCCCGACAGTTCACGGTGGCCGAATGGATTGCCGATCAGGGTCTGGCGCCGTTTACGGAGATGAACCGGGCCTGGGTGCCGGTCGATACGATTTTACGGCAGAATCCCTGGAAAGGTCAGGGGCTGGACAACCCGGCCGCCAAAATGGTCTTCATGGCGTGCTACAACATGGACCGGTTCCGGGAATTTGTGTTCAACAGTTCCTTCCTGTCGCGTTTTGCCATACCCGAAGACCGCCTGGCCGCGCTGCGGACCAAAGACGAGGCGCTGCTGCGGGTTGGATTCGACTGGGTGATCTATATGCTGACGGGCGGCGGACCGCTTTTAAAAATAAAAATTTGATGGAAATGGTATTCGAGAAAAGCACACAAGCTATCACCAATGCCACCGGTTTTCCGTGCACGTGAACGGATCGGTTTTTTGCAAAATATGACGTTGGTTGACTATTACCTATTTTTTAGCCGGCCGTATCCACTCGCCGTCTCCCTTATACCCTTCTGTAACCTGCTTCAGGCGCTCCCGGTTTTCCAAAAAACGGCGTTTCATCTCCTTTAGCCATTCCATATGATCGGCAGCGTCTTTCCGGGTCAGAAACAGTTCGTGCGCCGAGCGGGTGATGTTGAAAACAGGGTGGCCGTCCGTCCCGGTCCCCAGGGAGCCGGCGTTGCTGCACAGCATGCACCGCACCCGGTTTTCTCCCAGGAAGCGAAAGGTCTGCCCGCCGCACAGCGGGCAATGCGGTCCATCGCTCTTAAGCGGGGTGCCGAACAGGGCCTCGCCGAGAAGTTTTGCTGCGGCCGGTCCGGTATCGCCGAGCAGGACCTCGCCGGGCAGCGCCCCATAGACCATCCGGGCGCCTTTCACATCGGCCCCGGTGAGCTTTAAAAAGCTTTCGACAATCAGCTGCGTGTAGCCTTCCTTCCCCTCGATACCGGCGATGCCGATGCCGACGGCCGGTTTGTCCCACAGGCGTTCCATATGGGGTGAAAACGCCAGCCCCCTGTCGAGAAATCGTTTAAACAGACTGTTTGCCCCTAAGAAATAGGCGGGGGCTGCGACAATCAGCCCGTCGGCTTCGGCCATGGCCTCGATAACCGTATACAGATCGTCTTTCAGTATGCATTGTTTTTTCTTGAACAAACAGGCATAGCAGCCGAGACACGCCTTTATGGCAAAGTCCTGGAGTTTGAGCAGCCGCAGGGTATGCTCCTGGGGCACATAGCGGGCCACTGCCTTGATCATCAGTTCCGAATTGCCGTGCCGGCGGGGTGAGCCGATGATGCCGAGAATCGTTTTCATAGGGTGTTTCCTGAAGTGACTTCACTTGAATGTTCCGGTTGATCGATGGCCAGTGCGGCCAGAAATCCCCCGTGGATCGCCCCATCGATTTTGCCCGGTGTGTTGCAGTCGCCGACCGCTGCATAGGGGATTCCCAGGTCGGCGAGTGCTCCGCAAAGTGTCTTTTCAGAAGTGGATCCGGCGGCCAGCACCACATTATCGAAGGTTTCGGAATGTGTATTCCCCCCATGATCATAGGAGATCGTCCCGTTCTCGATTCCTTCCACCCTGGCATCGGTGATGATCCGGACCCCGTATTTCCGGAGTTTATCGAGCAGGACCCAGCGGGTCGATTTGCCGATGTCCTTGCCGGCCCTGGGCAGCATCTCAAATACGGTAACTGCCGAGGTGCCGCTGTACATCAGCTCCTTTAGCCGTTCGGGCGATTCGGCCCCGTATTCGAACAGGTAGGCGAGCACATCCGGGGTAATGGTTCCCCGGGAGGCGATGAACAAGGCCGTTTCCAGCCCCACGGCCCCGCCGCCGATCACCGCCACGTTACGGCCGGTCGGCAGGTGGTCGCGCAGCAGGTCCCAGGCGCAGATGACGCAGGGATCCTCGATGCCGGGAATCGGAGGCCGAAGCCGCCGCCCGCCGCGCCATCGCACTGAAGGGCAAGGAGCCCTGCTGTCTCTTATACACATCT
>JAGXHH010000046.1 GCA_024636355.1 Desulfobacteraceae bacterium
CCGCCGATAATGACATAATCCCCGATATGAATATGCCCGGCTAACGTCGCGTTGTTGGCCAGTATGACCCCCTTGCCGGTCTGACAGTCATGGGCCACATGGGTATAGGCCATGAGGAAATTTTCCTCGCCGATCTCCGTGAGGCCGCCGCCGAACTCGGTTCCCCGGTTCAAGGTGGCAAACTCCCGGATGATGGTATTGCGTCCGATCTTCAGGTAGGTGATCTCTCCCTTGAACTTCACCGCCTGGGGCACGGCGCCGATAGACGCGTACTGGTAAATCTGGCATCCCGGACCGATCTCCACGTACGGATCAATGGTCACGTGCGAGCCGATCGTCGTTCCGGATGCGATCGATACGTTGTTATTGATAATCGTAAACGGCCCGATTTCCACGTTTTCGTCAATTTCGGCTTTCGGGTCGATAATTGCTGTTGGATGTATCATTGGTCTCCTCCGATCAAGGCCATGAATTTGGCTTCAGATACGCGCTGGCCATCAACTGCAGTCGATGCAAACATCAGAACGGCCCGAGGGCGCTGGTGTATGATTTCCACTTCAAAAATAAGCTGATCGCCGGGAATCACCTGTTTGCGGAAACGGGCCTTGTCAATTCCGGAAAAGCAGACATCCCCGTGACGTTCCTTCGGCACGGTTTCGGCCAGGAGCAAGGCTCCCGCCTGGACCATTGCCTCTATAATCAACACTCCGGGCATAACCGGATTGTCTGGAAAATGTCCCTGAAAAAACGGTTCGTTGAATGTGACATTTTTCAACGCCCGGATTTTCTTTCCCGCCTCGATTTCCAGAACCCGGTCGACCATCAGAAACGGGTACCGATGGGGCAGTATCCGGCAGATGGTAGCGATATCGTACACTATGTTCATGGTAAAATCCCCCACCGAATCAAAACGCCGCAGGGCAACCCCATGGGGTTGTCCCCGGGTTACGTGGTCGCCCATTGTTACAGGGTCAGTGGTTGTACGGGCCAGGGCAGGCACGGGAACCTGCCCCTACGCGTCGGCATCGTCTCCGATAGCCTCAAGGGATTTCAGGCGTTTTTCCAGTTCCGCCACCTGTTTCTTCAATTCGGGCAATCGGGGAATCACCTGCTGAACCCGAAGCCAGAGCCGATGCGGCATCTCCGGTGTGCCCGAGACGATGTGGCCCGGGGCCACGGTTCGGGTAACGCCTGCCTGGGGGCCGACAATCGCCCCGTCACCAATGTGTATATGCCCGCCAATGCCGGCCTGTCCGGCGATCGTCACATGCTTTCCGATCGTGGCGCTCCCCGCGATGCCGACCTTGGCCACGATAATGCTGTGGGCGCCGACGGTCACGTTATGGGCGATATGCACATGGTTGTCTGTCTTGACACCTTCCTGGATCCAGGTCCGGCCGAAAGTGGCCCGGTCAATGGTATTGCACGCCCCGATTTCCACATCATCGTCGATCTGCACGATGCCGACCTGGGGTATCTTATGATGCCGGATGCCGTCGGGCGTAAAACCGAAACCGTCGCTGCCGATAACCGTACCGGCATTGAGGATCACACGGCTGCCGATAATACAGCCTTCGAGTACCGACACGTTGGGATACACCTCCGTATCGTCGGCAATACGAACCCGGTCACCGATATAGGCATTCGGGTGAATCACCACCCGGTTGCCGATAATTACATTTTCGCCGATAAACGCCCCGGGTCCGATCACAACATCTATGCCACAAGCAAATCGGCGGCCAATGGCCGCCATGGGGCTGATACCGGAAAATGATCGTTGCCTGGGGTAAAACAATTCCATGATCCTGGCAAACGCCAGTCTCGGGTTATCGGTTCGTATCAGGCTTGCCGCAGCCGGTTGATCAAAGGTGCGAGGCACCACTACGGCACCGGCCCGGCATTCATCGATGCGTTTCAGCAGGGCCGGCTTGTCGGCAAAGGTGACAGCCGCTTCATCGGCGGAATCGAACGGAGCTGCTGCCCGGATAAGCGTTTCGGGATCTCCCCGGACCTCACCTTCGACAAGTGCCGCAATGCGGGCAAGCGACATTTCCATTGTGTCCTCCCGTCCAATCCGGAACAAAACTATCCGTAATATCAGTCCAGCTTGCCGTCGAACTGTTCGTTATAGGCCTTGATTACCTTGTCGGTGATGTCGATGGAACTCGGGTAGTAAATAGCCGCTATCTTTTCGATGATCAGCAGATACCCTTCCTTCTTACCGATAGTTTCGGCGATGCCGAAGATGTCGTTCCGCAGTTTCTCCACCAGTTTGGATTCCATTTCCCGGAACTCGGACTGATATTTTTTCTGCATGGACTGGAAATCATATTTTTTGATTTCGAGCTCACGCTGCTGCTCATCACGCTTTTGTTTGCTCATCACCATGGAATCCCGGTTGAGCTGTTTGGTCAGCGATTCGATCTCTTTGCCAAGCTCCTGGAGATTGGTTTCCATTTCCCGGCCCTTTGTCTGGATCCGGCCCTGCACTGCCTGCCCGCCTTCGGATTCTGTCAGGACCTGCTGAAAATCGAGGATTCCGATCTTAGCCACGTCAGCACCGAAAACCGGCGCCGAAAGAAAAACCATACTGAACATAACGGTCAAAATAACACGTTTGTAATGCTTCATTTAAGCCCCCTGCATATCTGGGTGTTGTATTTAGGAATTCGGGAACATGATAGAACAGCCCATGTTCCCATTTATCCCGATTGGTTTCAACTTTGCTTCAGGCAAATGCGCCTGATATCCCCGGTGATTAAAATGCTCCGCCGATGGAAAATTCCCAGCGACCGGTATCCTCGCCTTCTTTCTGATCGAGAATGTATCCCCGTTCCAGCCGGATCGGCCCCAGGGGCGAATACCAGCGGATGCCGAACCCGGCGCTTTCCCGCATATCCCCGAAGTCGACCGATTCGCCTTTACTGTATACATTACCCGTATCGAAAAATACAAGCCCCATGAGCCCGGCCTCCTTCAGGATCGGGAAAATGAATTCCGCATTGAACTGCACGAACTTCTCGCCGCCGACCGGACTGTCCGGATCATCCGACGCACTGACATCCCGCCAGTCGAACCCGCGCAGGGAGTTGATCCCGCCCAGGTAAAATTTTTCATAATCCGGCAGGTAATCGGTTTCATTGACGTATCCGCCTTCCCCGTGCAAAAAGAATACGGTCCCCCACAGCAGCGGGAAATACCGGCCGACTTCAGCGGTGACCTTCGCAAACCCCACGTCCCCGCCCAGACCTGCGTACTGGAGGCTCATCCGGTGCCGGGAACCCTCGGTCGGATTGATCGCCCGGTCGCGCGAGTCGTAAACCAGGCTTACCGTGGCGCTGCTCTCGGTAAAGGTGCCTTCGCTGATAATCGTATCCAGGTAGAGCGGATCGACATCGCTGATATCACTGACATCATAGGCATAGGAGATATAGCCCCGCGTGTAGTCGGCCAGCGGATAGCCGAACCGCAGCTCGCCACCTTTGCTGTCACGTTCGTATTCGTCGTAATCGCGCCGCCAGTTGTAGGCGCTCAACCCCGCAGAAAGGGGAATATCGAACAGCCACGGCTCGACAAAACTAAACGAAAACTGCCGTGATTCGCTGCCGGTCTGCACTTTAAACTGCAGGTCCTGCCCCCGTCCCAGAAAATTGCGTTCCTGGACCGTGGCCATCACGTAAAGTTTGTCGACGGCACTGTAGCCAGCCCCGAAACTGAAGGTCCCGGTCGGCTTTTCCTCCACATCGATCTTCAGGGTCATCTTGTCGTCGGCCGAACCGGGCAGCGTCTTCACGTTGATGTCTTCAAAATAATCCAGCCGGTACAGATTGCGCACCGACCGCTTCAGATCGCTCGAACTGTAGCGTTCCTGCTCGTGCACCTGGAGTTCCCGCCGGATCACTTTATCACGGGTCTTGGTATTGCCTTCTATCACGATCTCTTCAAACGTGATCGGCAGATATTTTCGGACCTGATACTCCAGATCGATCACGTCTTCATTTTCCCGTTTCCGGATCTCCGGAAAAACTTCGGCGCGGGCGTAACCCTGGTCCGCGTAAAGATCTGTAAGGGCAAGGACGTCGTTTCGAATCACATCCTGATTGTACCAGGGCTGCTCATCGATATGGATGGTTTCCAGCAATTTTTCACGTGTATCGATCATGTCTCCGGAAACGTCTACGGACCCGATCTTAAACCGTGCGCCTTCGTCGATTCTGATGACAATATCGATCCAGTCCCCGGAAAATTCGATGTCGGGATCGGTGACCCGGGCCTCTGCGTATCCCTGGTTGTGATAGAACGCGGTCAGACGCATTACATCCTGCTCCAGGCCTTCCCTGTCGAGATCGCCCGATGAGGTCAACCAGGAAAAGAACCCCTTTTCCGAGGTTTTCATGAGGTCCTTGAGCTTATCGTTTTCAAAGGCCTGATTGCCCAGAAGCTCAATTTTCCGAATCCGAACCTTCTTGCCCTCCTCTATGATGAATTCCAGATCCGCCTGATTATTGGGCAGTTCGTCTATCTTGTAAGCAACTGTGGCGTTGTGGTAATTCTTTTCCCGGTACATGGATTTGATGGTTTCGATATTCCGTTTAATTCGGTAGATGTTTAAAATCGAGCCGGTGGAAATATCGATGTTCTCTATGATTTCTTCGTCATCGAATACCTGGTTGCCGGAGATGTTGATCTCGCGGACGGTCGGTTTTTCTTTAACGGTGAATATGACGACATTGCCGTCATCTTTTTGTTCCATCGACACCTGGACGTCATCAAAATAGCCCATTTTGTAAATGGCTTCCAGATCCGCCGACAGCATGGCTGCATCATAGGCGTCCCCGGGCCGGGTTTCGATGACGCGGGCAATGGCGTCATCTTCGATTCGCTGGTTTCCCTCGATCTTTACCGATTTCACTAAAACCGGTTCCGAGGCAAACGCCTGGGCGCCGGTGATCATGAAAAAGCCCGACACCAGAACAACTGTAATCCATATTCGCATATTTTCCGCCTGTTTTCTCCGCATTGACAGCGACGAGCCGGCCGTCGACGATCGTCATTTGTCGTTGCATGTATTGCGCCAGCTCCATATTATGCGTGACCACGACCATGGTCATCTGCATCTCCCGGTTCAATTCCACGAGAAATTCATGGACCTGGGCACTGTTTTTTTTGTCCAGATTGCCGGTCGGCTCATCTGCCAGAAGGATCTGCGGCTTAAGCACCAGTGCCCTGGCCAGGGCAACCCGCTGCTGCTCGCCACCGGATAGGTCATTGACCCGATGGGACAGCCGCTCTTTTAATCCCACCCGCACCAGAATTGCTTCGGCCTCCGTTCGAAATTCCTTTTTTTTCCTCCCGGCGATCAGCCCCGGCATCATCACATTTTCCAGAGCGGTAAACTCGGCCAGCAGGTAATGGAACTGGAAGACGAAACCGATCCGCTTGTTGCGGAATTCGGCAAGTTTCGCATCCCCCATTTCAAACACGTTTCTGCCCTGGAAATGAAAGGTTCCCTGATCCGGTCGGTCCAGAGTCCCCAGAATATGGAGAAAGGTCGACTTGCCGATGCCCGATTCCCCGATCACGGCAATCGTCTCGCCCGTGTGCATCGAAAAGGACGCATCATTTAATATTTCAATGGTGTTGCCGTTATGCACGAACTGCTTGGAAACCCCGGACAGTTGCAGCAAAGGCATCTCCTTCGCCCGGCCGGCATCATTTGTATTGGGGTTATCCATAGCGAAGCGCCTCCACCGGATTCAACCGGGCAGCTTTGTGAGCGGGATACAGGGTCGCCAGAAAGCAGATGACCAGGGCCGCGGCAACAATGGCAAGAATATCGAAAATTTCGAGTTGCACCGGGAGGGATGTAAAGTAGTAGACATCGCCGGGGAGTTCAATAAACTTGTAATACTTCAGCAGCACGCTGCCGCCGGTGCCGAGAACGGTTCCGAGCAGGGTTCCGATGGTGCCGATAATCATTCCCTTGAATACGAATATCCTGCGGATGCTCCGGTCCGGGGCGCCCATGGTTTTTAAGATGGCAATATCCCGGGTTTTGCTGAGGACCATCATGATCAGCGTACTGGCGATATTAAAGGCGGCCACCAGGATGATCAGGGTCAGAATGACAAACATCGCGACTTTTTCAAGCTTCAGGGCCGCAAAAAAATTGCGGTTCAGCTTCATCCAGTCGACGGTCCAGAAAGGGTATGCGAGTTTTCCGGCCAGTTCGTCCGCAACAATGTCGGCCCGGTAGATATCGGGGATCTTTATACCGATTCCGGTCACCGCATCGCCGATTCGCAGCAGATCCTGGGCCGCATTCAGATGAATGTACGCCAGGGACGCATCGTATTCATAAAATCCGGAGGTAAACACCCCGGTCACCCGGAAGCGCTTCATGGACGGCATATGCCCCACCGGGGACATCATTCCCCTGGGGGAGATTAAATAGAGGGATTCGCCCTCGGACACGCCCAGCGTATCGGCCAGATTCCGGCCCAGAATGATGCCCGGCACCCTTGCCTGCCCGCCGGCATCGATTCCCGATGTGAGCGTTTCTTTCAGCGCCTGCCGGTTTATTCCCATAATTTCGGAACCCGCATAATCCGGATCAAGCCCCCGCAACACGGTGCCGGATATGCCGCGTGAAGAGCGGAGCATTGCCTGGGTATCGACAAACGGGGCCACGGACCGGACATCGACGGCATTTTCGATCCGTTCGATCACCTGCCGGTATTCGTCCAGGGGACCGCCGTGGCGCCGCACGATAATATGCGGTTCGACGCCGAGAATTTTGGATTTAAAATAGGATTCGGCACCCGACATCACGGCAATGACAATGATTAAAGCCATGACGCCCACGGTGACCCCGGCCATGGAAAGGACGGTGATAAATGAAATGAATCCATGCTTCTGTTTCGATTTCAGGTATCGACGGCCAATGAAATATTCGAAAGACATGCGTATCCAGAAAAGTTTTATCTGGTTATCGAGAAAACTCCAGTTGGGTTTTTCGTGCTCAGTCCCGCTCTCGGGACGGTGCGCGTAATCGTACTCGTAATCGAATATAAAATCCGATTACGAGTACGATTACGTGCACGAGCACGAAGACAAGGCCAAAAAGATTTTAGCAATTTATTAATTACTGGAGTTTTCCCGATATCCAAAAAAATTATTTATATGGCTGAAGGCAAATGATTTTACGATCCGCTGCTGGTATTTCATACGCTTGGCCGGGCTTACGATCCCGCCTTCAGCCGGCACCCAGGACCGCTATTTCCGCTCGATGGGTTTTAAATGTGGAAACAGGATCACGTCCCGTATGGAAGGCGAGTCGGTCAGCAGCATCGCCAACCGGTCAATGCCCACTCCTTCGCCTGCCGTCGGGGGCATGCCGTACTCCAGGGCCTCGACATAGTCCTCGTCGACCTGTCTCTTATACACATCTGACGCTGCCGACGA
>JAGXHH010000047.1 GCA_024636355.1 Desulfobacteraceae bacterium
GATCCGCAGTATCCGGACCCGGATATTGCCCCCCTGGATCATCGGGGCCATGAGCAGCCGCCAGATGCCGCTTCCGGGCGGGTACCGAACCGGTTCCATGTGGCTGTTCGAATCCGTCTTTAAAATGGAGCTGATGGCAATCCCTTCGGAAAATGTCGTTTCCCTGTCAAAGGTGGTCACCCCGACCAGATTTTCCGAATTCGTCCGGATATTTCGGCCGACCCTGTCGGACAGTCGGGGCAGCGAGGTCTTTTTGAGCTTCAGGAGCAGCTCGGTGGTGCCCATGACGCCGCCTGAAAAAATCAGGCCGTGCGCCGTAATCTCCCCCTTTTTTTTGAGCAGGCCGGTCGATTGCCGCCAGCGGACCCGGTAGCCGCCCCCGCCATCGGGTGCGCCGATCGGGGCCACATCGAAAACTTCGGATTCAGCCTGGATCTGCGCCCCGTGCTGTTGGGCGAGGTGGAGGTAGTTTTTATCCAAGGTATTTTTGGCGTCAAACCGGCAGCCGAGCATGCACCCGCCGCAGAACGTGCAACCGGTCCGGTCCGGCCCTTTGCCGCCGAAATACGGATCGGGGACCGTCACATCGGGTTCCCCGAAATAAACCCCTGCCCGGGTGGGGGCAAAGCCGTCGGCTTTGCCGATTTCTTCCGAGAGTTTCTTTAACGCGATATCCCCGGTTTCAAGACGGGGGGAAGTGGCGGCCCCTCGCATCATGAGTGCTGTTTCATAGAATGGGGCCAGTTCCGTCTGCCAGTCGGCCAGATGAGCCCAGGAATCGGATTCGAAGAATTTTTCTTCTGGCGTCGGCATCGTGTTGGCGTAGACCAGGGAGCCGCCGCCGACCCCGACGCCGGAAAGGACGGTCACGTGGCGGAAAAAATTGAGTTTAAACAGCCCGTAGCAGCCGGTGTACGGCATCCAGAGCCATTTGCGGAGATTCCAGTTCGTCCGGGGAAAATCGGGAGCGTTGAGCCATTTGCCCTTTTCGAGCACCTTTACCCGGTATCCTTTTTCGGACAGGCGCAGCGCGGCCACCGATCCGCCGAAGCCGCTGCCGATAATGACGTAATCGTAATCGCGCAGGTCTGTCATGATATTCTCCGATATACTTTCCTGAAAAAAGGGATAAATAAAACGCGGCGTTTCGTGAATCTTGATGCCCATGTAACAAAGACTGTTTTACCACAGAGGGCGCAGAGCACACAGAGAACGGCTCTTTTATTATCCCTGTGACCTCCTCTATTTTAATTTTCCGGCCTTTACGAGACCATCAGTCTATAAATTAATACAAATAAAATTCCGGTCAAACGGGGTTGAACCCATCTTGAATCGGTGTTATTTAATTAAGTTAGTGCAGAACTTAAAAATACTTTCATGAAGAAAGGAGAAGGACACATGAAGATCAAAAAAGTGAAAAAAACGCCGACCGGACTCTGCAAATGCAAACGCTCCTGCTGATTTAGTTTTTTGCTGAAAAGAAATAGCCTGTGGTCGCGACACAGGCTATTTCTTTCAGCAGTTGGTTTAGCCCTTCTATTACGTTAATAAGAAACCCTCCCGGAAACTCATGAGCAAACTCGATTTTATCGACTATATCTGCCGGCCTTACTGCATGTTTTTCCGGGAAGGCGAAAAAGAGGAAATGGCCTGCCGGGGCGCACAGGTAGCCCAACTGCTGGTGGCCAGCGGGAAGATTGATCCCGGCAGACTCCCGGTGTTTGAAAAGGATCCGGCGGTCTGGCAGCGGCACGATCTTTTCCTCGGCATCCATCTGTGCGGAGTGTGCGAATACCGGGCCGAAGACTGCGAATACCGGTTTGATGACCCGCCGGAAGATGCCGAACCGTGCGGCGGCTTCATCCTGCTCGCCCTGCTGATGGAAACCAACCGGCTCGACGAGCAGGTGCTGGAGACGGCGACATGACATCTTTGGACTGGAAAACCGGCTATCTGTGCCTGCACCCGAAAGCGGCCTTGAAACACCTGGAAACCCCGTTTATTTACCATATCGGCCGGGATGAACTCTATGAGATCGATGACACGGCTTTTGAGTTCCTGCGGCAGTGCAACGGCATACAGGCGGGTGGATCGCTCACGTCGGACGCCGAATTTGTAGAATACTGCATCGAGGAAGACCTCCTGGAAGTAAAATCAGAACCGCAGTCGATGGAAGTCCGTTCAGGAAAACAACACATCCCGTCGCTGCGCTACCTGGAGCTTCACCTGACGCATGCCTGCAACCTGAACTGCGCCCACTGCTACCTGGAGCCGGGCGGGGCGGGTGAAATGGCGATAGAAGATGCGGTTCGCATCACCAGGGAATTTTCGGATATCGGGGGGTTGCGCCTGCTGATTTCCGGCGGCGAACCATTGATGTACCCGCATTTGGAAGACTATCTCGACCAGACTGCGGATGTGAAAGTCCGCCGGGTGCTCTTCACCAACGGCACTCGGATCGATTCAAATAATGTGGCCCGGCTTGCCGACGTGGATGAAATCCAGTTCAGCCTGGACGGTTGGGAGTCGGGCCATAACCGTTTGCGGGGGAAAGGGGCGTTTTCGCGCACCATGCGCGGCATTGAAATTGTTCGGGCCGCTGGAATCGCCATTTCGTTTTCCACCATGATTCACCGGCACAACCTGGACGAGTTTGACCGGATGGCCGATTTTATCCGGGAAGCCGATGCTGTCGAATGGGGAATCGATGTCATGACCGTGGCCGGTTCACTTTCGCAGCACATGGGCCTGACCGTCGGCTATGAACAGGCGGTCGCCTTTATGGAGTACGGGTTCGGCGGCGGCTATCACGGCGCCTCGGAAGGTTATGCCTGCGGCCGCCACCTGATGGCGGTGATGCCGGACGGCCGGGCCGTTAAATGCGGGTTTTACATGGACAAGCCGCTGGGTGATGCCCGATACGGACTGGCCGATTGCTGGCGGAAAATGGAGCACATCCCGCTTTCCGATCTGGAGTGCGGCGATTGTGATGCAATCGATGAATGCCGCGGCGGCTGTCGCTATCGCGCCCCGCACCCCCTGGCGCCGGACCCGGCGATGTGCTGCCTGTACGGTATCTCCAGGTAATGAAACCCGAATACCTGCAGTTTTATCCCACGCTGCGGTGCAATTATTCGTGTCATTTCTGCTTCAACAAAGGGGTGGCTGCCCGCAAGGACGTGCGCCCGGAAGATTTCGATCTCCTCGCATCCATTGCCGCACAGCAGGGAATCGGTCATATCGACCTGCTCGGCGGCGAGCCGACATTGCATCCCGGGCTTTTTGGGCTTATAGAATCACTGCATACCCGGAATATCAACACCACGCTCAGCAGCAACGGCAGCGATGTGAATCAGCTGGAGGCCCTTTCACAAAAATACGGCCAATCGACCCTGCGCATCGGAATTTCCATAAACGACCTGAACGTACCCGAACAACTGCACGAGTTTATCCTCGCATACCAACCAATGGTAAAGAGCCTGTTTTCAAAAAACGGCCCCGTCCCTCCGGTGTGTGAAGCATACGCAAAACATCCCGGCATCGATTATTTCCTGCTCTATCGGGATGCCATGGAAGACAATGACCTGGCGGACACGTTTGCGTTTTATGATTTTTTCCCCGTAATCGATCGGCTCAAACATGTTTACCCCAGCTTTGACGGGGTGTTTTGTTCCGGCTTTGTTCCGGATACCCTGACGTATCCCGCACTCGCACATGTCCGGTGCCCGTCCGGCACCACCAAACTGTCGGTATTGCCGGACGGCAGTGTCTACCCATGTTACCTTTTCTTCACGTATGCGGCATTTGAGCTTGGCAATATGTTTAAAGACGATTTTCAAACTATCTGGCATCACCCGATGCTTGATTTTTTCCGCAAATTTGAAACAAACCAATGCCCGAAAACCGATTGCCAGCTTTTCGGGGCATGTCACGGCGGGTGTCCGGCCATGAGCTACCGGTTCTACAACGATTTGGGCGGGCCGGATCCAAGGTGCATTCCGCCGGGCGGCAATTTGAAAAAAACAAATAAACGTGTGTTGCAGACGAATTTCACCTTGGGAAGGAGCATAAGGACGAATGACACCGATTGAATTGAGAAAACGGGCATTGACGGCAGAAGAAGGCGAATCGGTTCTTGGGCTGGCGGATACCGGAAGTCACGCCTGCTACATGATCTACGGAATTGTCAAACCGGGAGAAACGCAGCGGCTGGTAAAACCGGGAAAAGGTCATGAGGAAATTGTGCTTGCGATTAAGGGCGATTTCGCACTTTCCGGAGCATTCGACGGTCGCCTGGAAGAGGGGCAGGCGTTTCATCTATCGGGCGATATTTCCGTGTTTCTCGAAAACCGTGGGGAAGATGAGGCAATCTATATCATATCCGGCGGGCATTCCGAAGACGGCCACGACCACTGATGGCGTTTGCCGCTTTGCCGGGAAACGAAACATCCAAAAATCGCAAACCAACCCATGAACCGTCACTCGGGGCTTGCCTGTCGGGTATGGAAACCCGACCTACGGTTCTCGGAATCCTCAAACGACTTTTTGGGTGTGTTACGTTTCAATATCAACGATCTGCGGCAACAGGCGGCCGTTTTTGATTTCGAGCAGCCCCAGGGTAATCGGCAGACGGAACCTGCGGGGACCGGCGCTGCCCGGGTTAATGAAATAGATGCCGTCGTTTTTCGCGATTACCGGCCGGTGGGAGTGACCGAAGACGACTACGGACAGCCCTTCTGCCACCGGGTCGATTTTCAGGCGCAGCCGGTCATGAATCACGCCGATGCGGATGCCGGAGGTTTCCACAACACGGTATTCGGGCAAATCATTTACTCCGGCCATGACATCCATGTTGCCCCGTACGGCAAAAACCGGAGCGATCCGGTTGAGTTCATCGAGCAGAGCCGGGCGGTCGACATCTCCGGCATGAAGGATCAGTTCCACCCCTGTGAGCGCGTCGACGGCGGATTTGCGCAATTGCCCGTGCGTATCGGATATCAGCCCGATTCGATTTGTTTTGTCAGCCATTGAGACCCGTCCTGTGAAAAATTGAAATTTCGTCGGACTATATCGATTGGCGGCCAATCTTTCAAGCCAACTGTGTAATTAAATTCAATACTGCATCGAAAACGTGCTATCCTGCCGTTCTTTTTCATGCTCTTGCCTCTTAAATCGTGATCATGCCCGTAATCAGGTTTCAAGTTAAAGATTACGATTAAGATTTACGATTAAGATTAAGAGCAACATTAAGAGAAAGAAAGGAAGTGATCACTGAGCGAAAGGGATAACTAAATAAAAAAGGATAAAGCGGGATGGCTGAAGGAAAAATCCGACTGGAAAGAAGAGATAGTGTGGCCGTGGTCATTATCGACCGGCAGCAGCGAAAGAATGCCTTTGATGAAAATATGTTCAACGAGCTGGCGGGCGTTACGGATGAGCTCAAACGCCGTCTTCCCCGTGCCGTGGTCCTGACCGGCGGAGGAAACAAAGTGTTTTCCGCCGGATTTGATGTCAATCCGGACAACCCCATGGTGGCCCGGATGGCTGCGGCTCTGGAAAATCAGGACCGGGCTCCGGCCGAACAGGCAATAACGCAGCTTCGCGAGGTTGTCGATGCCTTCATCTCAATTCCCGTTCCAATTATTGCCGCTTTGAACGGATTGACTTACGGCGGCGGGGCCGAACTGGCGACCCGGTGCGATATGCGGGTAATGGACCCGGAAACGGCGATCTGTTTTTCAGAAGTAAAGCTGGGATTGATGCCGGATTGGGGCGGTGGGGCCACGCTGGCGCACCTGGTGGGCCCGGCGGTCGCGGCCGACCTGATTTTAACGGCCCGCAAAATCGGAGCCCAGGAGGCCCTGCGCCTCGGTCTGGTCAATCGGGTCAGCAAGCCCGGCCAGGCGCTCGAAGGCGCCCTGGAAATTGCCGGGCAGATATCAAAGAACGGCCCGCGTGCCATCTCCCACGCACTGGAGATTATTCGGCAGAGCCGGAATCTGAGCCTTGAAAAGACGCTTGACCTGGAAGCCGACCGCGCCGTTTCCCTGATCGTCTCCGGAGAATGCCTCTACGGGATTGCCGCTTTTCTCGAGAAAAAAGAACCGGAATTCCCGGATATCCTCCCTCCGGAGAAGCCCGTAAAATAAAGGGCTTCTCTCTTGCTCTTAATGCCCTTGTAAAAAGCTGTGCACCCCGGATTCGGTGTTTTTGAAGAAAGGGACTTTTTCACAACGATGCACACCCCCCTGCCGAAGCGGTGTTGAAGCGTCAAAAAAGTGCCAATCCCCCCTCGAGGGGGGAATAAAACGCATATTCGCAATTCGAAAGAGGTTTTTTAAGGGGGGTGTTAACCCCGTTGGATAAACCAGTTCCTTGGAAGTCCGTTTCAACCACAGAGTACCCAGAGAAATGCTATTCCTTGTTGAATTTTAAATATTTATACTGCATAAATTTATTTTATCGGAAGAAAAAATGTAACAAATCCTCGGAATATTGACATTCATTTCGTCATGGGAGGTGCGCCATGGAGGGGCAGAAAGATTACCAGGTCGTTATCGCAGGCGCCGGTCCGGCGGGGGCGCTTCTCGCACGGGAACTTGCAGCTGCGGGCATATCGGTTGCGGTATACGACATCCGAAAACAGGGAATGCTCGGCCATAACTGGTCTGATGCGGTCGAAAAAAACGCCCTTTCCGCGGCCGGATTCAAACTGCCGTCGATCGAAAACGGCAGGTACAAGGGACGGCTCGTCAAGACGGATGAAACCGACGACAACCTGTTCGAGCCCCACGTAATGCAGCGTCTCCAGATCCGATCCCCGGACCTGTCGTGCACGACCCGGTCCGATGTGGACTTTCGTTATATCACCACCGACCGTAAGGCGCTCTCCCGGATGCTGGCAGAACAGGCCGCCGAGGCGGGCGCCCTGTTCTTCTATAATCATAGGGCCGATAGGCTTATCGGCGATACGGATGTGATTTTTGACAAAATAGATGTCAAGGGAATGCGCGTCACCAACCTGGATAACGGGGAATCTTTTTATGTTGCCGCGGACGTGGTGGTCGATGCCACCGGGTACACGTCCGGCCTGCGCACGGGATTTGTCGGCGCACCCGCCATCGGCACCCTGTTCGAAAAAGGCGACCTGGCTTATGCCTGCCGGACTGTCCGGAGGCTTGACATGACACATGCCGCCGGTGACGATCTGATCGACCATTACCGGTATGGCGCCTTCAAGGGATATTTCTGGACCCACCTGCACCATGGCGATGTCGTCGATGTAGGCGGCGGGGTCCGGGAGGAACCCGGCCGGGTCGATCCGAAAATCGTCATCGAGGAAATGATCGCCGATCTGTCTCTTATACACATCTGACGCTGC
>JAGXHH010000048.1 GCA_024636355.1 Desulfobacteraceae bacterium
CCGGAAACCCAGGCCGAAACCTCCGAATACCTGATGAACCGTATCCAGGATCATCTTGATCAAAATCCCCTGCACCATAAGGGAGCCAAGCTGACGATTTTGTTTAGTTATGGTGTCGCTTCAACCGAAGAGACCGAGATAGCCAGCCCCGATGCATTACTCAAAGAGGCAGATGACCGACTTTATGCCTACAAAGGCAGAAAGATCAATAATATGCCGGTTTCCCACCCCCGATTCCTTCAGGCCAAAGCGTCTTGAGGAATTTCTCCTTCCGCTGTTAACCTCTTCCCCGGTCCCGTCTCTTCGGGTGTCAGGCAGCAGCGTATGCTTTTGTGCACGCACAAAAGCATACGCTGTTCCATTTCATGGACTGGCGTGCTGATCCTTTAGATCCTATCCTTTAGATCCTGCCCGAAGCCATTAGATCATTCGGCCAAGTTGCTTGACACGGAAGACCGGCGATTGTAATTTTCATAATGTTAATCGCTACGGAAGGAGAGCAGATAGTGGCGAACTATACGGTTTTCGTTCATGCACTATTGATGCGGCAGCGAGATGGTAGGATTCTATGCTTAAATTTTCCAACGGTATTATTATACCAGACAATGAGATTGAAATTCTTGCGACGCGGGCAGGGGGCCCGGGCGGACAGAATGTCAACAAATCGGCAACGGCGGTACATCTGCGTTTTGATGTAAAGGCGTCTTCTCTGCCGGATACCTGCAAGGAACGGCTTCTGACGCTCAATGACCAGCGGATGACCGGATCGGGTGTCATTGTCATCAAAGCGCAGCGGTATCGCAGTCAGGAAGACAACCGGCAGGAAGCGCTGGAGCGCCTCTATGCGATGGTAAAACGGGCAATGGCCTCCCGAAAGAGCAGAAAATCAACCAAACCGACGCGTAACGCCCGCAATAAACGGATGGATCAGAAAACACGACGCGGTCGAATCAAAACCTTGCGGGGAAAGGTCGGTTCAAAAGAGCCGTAATCTTCATTAAGTTGGAAAAAAGTTTTTATTTATGGCGCTTTCTGTGTCACAATGGCATAATTTTGGTCTGGCCATAAATGGATGTAGCCGGATCGGTGAGGGTTGTCTGCCTTTTTCGATTGGCCGGCCTGATCCCAAAAACATCCGTACTCGATTACGTGCTAATGACCGAGGACGGATCTGATTCTTTAATTAGCACGAGAAAGGATGATGAATGAATATTTATGTGGGCAACCTGTCCTATAACGTATCGGCTGATGATCTGAAGACCATGTTCGAGGAATTCGGTGAAGTCGAAAGTGTAAAAATCGTTAACGATCGTTTTTCCGGAAGATCCAAGGGGTTCGGCTTTGTGGAGATGCCCAGCAACTCGGAGGCGGACCAGGCGATAAAAGCATTGAACGGCAAAGCCATGGACGGGCGCAACATTAAGGTCAATCCGGCCGATCCCGGCGGAAAGAAAAAGAACAAAAAGAAAGGTGGCAGAAGATTCTGATTGGTTCGTTGCCTGCCTGAATCAGGATCGACTTTCTTAATGGGGACGTTTGCAATCAGACCTGTACCGATAGAAACCCGAATCACCTGTGCCAGACAGTGGATCGCATAAAGCGGTGTTACAAAATGGATCAGAATGACAATCACCTGTATATTCTGTGGACCAACGATCACCCGGTAACTGCGGAAAAAATGGTCTTCATGTATGGATTCAATGCCCTGCAGCAGGGTTGGTGGGAATACGTGACAATCATTGTATGGGGAGCGACTGTAAATCTTGCCGTCGAAAATACAGCCATTCAGTCCCAAATCCGAAAATTGATCGCCTCAGGGGTTCGGTTCTCGGCGTGCAAGGCATGTGCCGATCAACTCGGGGCAACGGAAAAGCTGGAGTCCCTCGGAATCGAGATCGCATACTGGGGAAACCCCCTGACTGAAATCCTTAAAAGCGGAAAGCGGCTATTGACAGTGTAATTTTTCCTGAAATTCTGACACAGGGCCTTTTCCGGAATGCTTAAGGGATTGTACGGTTGCAATCAATGAGGGTCATGATCTCTGACACCAATCAGAGCATGACCCTCATGTTATTCGTAGAGGCGTATTGCCGATCGGCATTAAATCGCCATCGGCAATACGATTACAGTAAAACCACTGAAACTATCCTTTCTGTAGGATCAAAGGGCGAAGTGCCATGAGAAAACTGCTGAAATATTTCGGCATTATTACCGCAATTCTCCTCCTGATCGTCGTTGCCGTCTTTGGGGCGGCCACAATTCTGATCACTCCGGAACGCGTCCGCCAGACAATAGTTCCCATCGTTGAAAAATCCCTGAATCGCCCGGTTTCCATCGGCCAAATCGATGTGCGCCTGTTTTCCGGCATTGCCATCGAGGATTTCACCGTCCGCTCAAAAGACGGAAAAACCGATTTCGTGACAGCCGATGCCCTGATTCTAAATTACCGGTTCTGGCCGTTGTTCAAACTGCGTGTGGTGCTCGATGAGGCTCGCCTGGACGGACCGACCATTCGAGTCGTTCGATTTGAAAACGGAACGTTTAATTTCAGTGACCTGCTTGCCGTCGAAACGCAGCCGGAAGATTCGGTGCCGGCGGAACCACCGCCTCCGGAATCCACAGTCGGCGGGCCGGTAATCGACCTGCGGGTAAACAAGCTGGGGATTACCGCTGGAAAATTGCTGTTTACCGACCGGGCGGTTGCAAAGCAGCCTTTGACCTACCAATTGGAAGACCTGACCATCACGGCGACAGATGTCTCCCCGGGCAATGCATTTCCAATCACCGTTGAGTCACGGATCAACAAGGCGCCATTTTCCCTTTACGGCACCGTGAATCCGCAAACGCAATTCGTGGATTTGCGGATTCTATTAGATAATTTCGATGTATCTGAAGTTATGCCATACCTGGCCGACAGTTTTCCGGGCACGCTTTCTTCCCTATTGTTTAGTCTGAATTCTACGCTCAAGGGCGACATGAATGCGATAGACACCTCCGGAGAAATTTCGGCCAGGCAGGTCGATCTGACCCTTGCCGCGCTGCCGGGAGCGCCTGTAAAAAATGCTGAAGCAAGCCTTTCCTATGCGGTTTCCGTCAATATGGGACAGGAAAAAGTATCGATCCATAAAGCCGATGCAGAGCTCAATGGCATTCCGCTTTCGGTAACCGGTTCTATTGATCGGTATGGCACAAATCCGCACCTGGAACTCCGCACCATCCTGCCGATGACCCCCCTTGCCGCCATACTCGCTGCCGTCCCGAAAAAACTGACAGAACCGTTTGCCGGCATGAATCCGGGCGGGCAGCTGGCAGCAGATATCCAGCTGGCAGGCGCTCCGGATCAGTTGGAAAATTTTATCCGTAAAGGGACGCTCACACTTGATGACATCCGTTTTACCAGCGGTGATCTTCCCGTAAAGATCGCCGGTCAGGTGCTGATCGAAAAAGCCTCGGTCCGGGGAAAGGGGTTGATCCTTCAAATAGCCGATTCACCGGCCACGCTTGAATTTACAGCGACCAATATCATGGAGACACCGATACGGGTAACCCATAGTCTGCAGGCGCAGACGCTGAACCTGGATGAAATCCTGGCAGCGGCAGGCAGTGATCGGAAAAAGCCGCCTTCCGGCAAACCCCCGGCCTCGGCACCATCCGAATCGAAATCGCCGCCACAACCTCAACCGGAGGGGCCGATTGATCTGCCCCTGACAGTCGACGGCGCCATCCGGGTGACAAACGCGATTTATCACGGGCTGAACGTCAGCAATTTTGAACTGCTTTATCTTCTGGAGAATAATATTTTTACGGTCAACCAGGTCCGCGGTGATGTCGCCGGAGGTACGATTTCAGGCACCGGTAAGGCCGACCTGAACCAGCAATTCATCACTTATGCGGCTGAAATGTCGATCGAGGGAACTCAGACCGATCCGATCGTATCGGCTCTCTATCCGCCGGCTGCTAAAACCCTGTTCGGCAACCTGTTCCTGAAATTCAACATGAACGGCCGGGGCATTAATCCGGATGCAATTATGGAAAGCATTACCGGCAAGGCCGATTTGCGGATTACGGACGGCAGGCTGACCGGCACCGGGATAACGAAGGGCTTGGCCGCTTATCTCGACGCCGAAAAACTCGAGGTGCTCAGTTTTAAAGCTATCAGCGGAGATGTACAGCTTGAAGGCGGAAATTTCAAGATTGACAGTGCGTATGCGGCAAAGGATCTGCGCATGGCACCGAAAGGTACTATCGGTCTTGACGGTTCCATTGATCTTTCATTGAACCTGCGACTGGCACCGGAACTTGCCGCCAGGATCGACGGCAACGAAATCGTTTCTCAATTGTTGAAAAATCAGGAAGGCTGGGCGGTCATTCCCTTAAATGTCGCCGGGTCTTTGTCCGCACCCAAATTTTCACTCGACAAAACAGTCGTACAACAAATGCTCCGGGAAAAGGCGGTAAAAGGGTTGCAGGATCAACTCCGGGAGAAACTGCTTAAACCGGACAAACCGGGGCAGACCCCGAATCCCGCCAAAAAATCGACCACAGAGGAAACGTCTGAAACCACGGGACCTGAAGATAAAACGGGGAAAGAAAAACAACCCTCGGTGGAACAGATGCTGAAAGAAGAATTAAAGAAACTGATTCGTTGATTTCGTTTGAATGCGAAATGGAATCATTCTACTGCAAGCAGCACTTTCAAGCTGTCTTTGCAGAGCGCATGGGAGAAGGCCTCGGTGAAATCGGTAAGCGGATAGACAGCGTCCACCAGGGGCTTTACATCGAGCCAGCGGTTTTCAAGGAATCGCAGCGCCAGCGACAGGTCGCCGCACCGGGAACCGATCAGCCGGAGTTCATTGACGGCAACCGAGGCCAGATCGATTTGAGACGGACGGTGCGATGTCGTTTTTACCACAACGGTTCCTTCCGGCCGGGTCAGGGCAATGGCCAGATTGATGCCTTCCGGGTTCCCGGTGGCATCGACGGTAATATCGAACTGCCCGAGTCGGGCGCATACCGCCGCGACCGCATCTTTCGAATCGAGACACACGGTCGCCACCCCTTGCCGTTCGGCAATTGCGAGCTTTTGAGGGTACCTGCCCGCCAGCAATACCCGGCTGCTGTAGTGGTTTAACCCCAGAGCCGCGAGAATCCCGAGTTTTCCATCCCCGATAACGGCGATCCGGGTGTGGTGACCGATATGCAGCTGCTGTGCAATTTCCAGTGCGGCGGCAAGCGGTTCGGCAAATACGGCACACAGGGTTTCAACCGGTTCCGGTACCACGTGAAGGTTTTCGACAGGTATGGCGCAATATTCCGCAAACACTCCGTCTCTTCCCCGGATACCGATCGTCTGCCGCTCCGGGCAGTGTCGGGGATCACGGGCAAGACATGCGGGGCACCGGCCGCAGCCGCAATTGATGTCCGCCACCACGCGCTTCCCCACGAGTTCCGGAGATTTTGGGCATTGTTCCACGATTCCGACGAATTCGTGGCCCGGAATGCCGGTAAAACCCGCATAACCGTTAAAGATGGCAATATCCGTGGCGCATATGCCCGCCATAAGAATCTTTACCAGTGCTTCATTGCCTCCGATTTCCGGCAGGGGCAGATCGACTACGGATATGGTCTGATTTTCGAACCGGACAGCCTTCATAGACAGCTCTTTAATGTTTGCGATTCATGGATTCGGATGAAAAAACCCATATCAGTTCCTATCCGTTTACGTCAATCCCGCTTTTAACGCGCTTTCGAATTTTCGGGAATTGACATTCGACCTTTCCATCCAATACATGGTATCAAAATAACCACGGCGAAAGGAAAACGGCAATGAAAGTAAGACGTGTCTACCTGAAAGGCGGAGATGATCCGTTTGTGGCCGTATGGCATCGGAACCAGTGGATGCCGTTGGCTCCGATTTTCAATGCGGCGCCCCAAACTTTCACCGTCGACGAACACCGGATGGCCGATAGCCTGATCGCCGTTCTGCAGGCGGGAGCCGACAATCGAAACGCGCTGTTGATTTCGATAGACAGGGTCCTAAACGATCACCCGGAAATTGGTTGGGAAGTCGAAGACCGCTCTGTGCTGCCATTCAATCCATTGTCGTACCGGGATTTCATGTTGTTTGAACAGCATGTGATACAGGCCAGCCGCGGTCAACGGGATGCGCATTGCCCAAACCTCGTCAAAGAACATGCACCATCACCTTGGCATGGCAATTGCCTATGCCTCGCTCGAAGAGCAACTGTTTCCCGGTGAGCTGATCGCCACCGGAACACTGCCCGGGGGCTGCGCCCTGGAAAACGGCTACTGGCTGAAACCCGGTGACACCATTGCCCTGTGCATCGACCGCATCGGCACGCTGACCCATCCAATCGTACTACCAACCGATCTGTGAAGAAGGAGGCATGCGTGGTGACCCGAATTATCGACCTGTCCAAACCGATTCAATACAACGCCGGCGATCCCTGGTTCATGCGGGTGAAAATCAAGCATAAGCCCCATCGCGCCGGTCGCCTGCTCATCCGTCTTCTCGGGCTGCCTTTCCGGCTGTTTCCCCTTGGCTTTACGGGATGGGCCGACGATACGATCACGAAGATGGGCGTACATTCCACCACCCATATCGATGCCCCCTGGCATTATTCCCCTCAAGTCAACGGCAAACCGGCGAGTACCATCGACCAGATCCCCCTGGAATGGTGCTACGGAGACGGTCTGGTGATCGATATGTCCCATAAAGCCGATTTCGATCCGATCACCGCAGCCGATCTTGAAAGCGCCGTATCGGCTGCGGGCCTATCGATTGCACCTGGAAATATCGTGCTCATCCGAACGGATCGGGATCGATACATGGGCACTCCCGAATTTTTCGAACGGGGCACCGGAATGAGCGCCGAGGCAACCTTGTGGCTCATCGACCGGGGCGTAAAAGTGATGGGAATCGACCAGTGGGGGTGGGACCTGCCGCTTCACTGGCAGATCCGGGAGGCCAGACGGACAGACGATCGGAACCTGTTCTGGGCGGCCCACCGGGTGGGGAGCGAAAAGGAATACCTGCACATGGAACAACTCACCAACCTCAAAGCCCTGCCGCCATCGGGTTTCAAACTGGCCGTATTTCCGCTGAAGATCGTGGGGGCCTCTGCCGCACCGGCCCGAGTGGTGGCCATTATGGAAAACGATCTGGATTAACCCGGTTTGCAACTCAGCCGGGGTGTGATGCCATCAAAAATTCAGTAATCAACCGGTTAATCGCAGCGGGCTTTTCCTCATGCGGGCAGTGCCCGCACTCCTCCAGGATTTCCAGTCTGGCATCCGGAATTCGTTCCGCCAGCATTCTGCCAAATCTGACATCTATGTACCGGTCTTTACGACCCCAGAGGATTAGCACCGGGCAGTGGATAAGGGGCAGGGCACATTCTGTTTTCGACCAGTCCAGATTGCGTGCGTAACTATACTGGGCCTGTTTGACATGGGAAAAGGTCAGGGGTTTATAGATTTCCCGGACCATTTCAGGGGAAACCAGCGAAGGGTCTGCAAACGCCTTCATGAGTCCCCGTCGCACCATGCTCCGGGTAATGAGAAGGGTAAGCAATTTTCCGATTACCGGTATTTTTAAAATTTCCCAGGCCAAACGCTCCCGAAGATCAATGCCGCTCGAGTCAATGAGGATCAATTTAGCGACCCGCTCCGGGTATTTTCCGGCAAAATCAATCGCCCATCCTCCGCCCCAGGAATGACCCAGCAGGTGAACCTTATCGAATTCCAAATGATTCATCAGGGCAACAAGCGTTTTCGCAACCGTTTCGAAATCGTATTGCTTTACGGAGGCTATCGGGTACGTATAGCCATGACCGGGCAGATCCGGCGCATATACTTGAAAATATCTGGATAAGTGTCCTATATTGCTACGGAACGTGTAATGCCAGGTACCCCCGCCATGGAGCATGACCAGCGGGTTCCCCGAACCGGCGGTTGCATGGTGAATCATGAACCCGTTGATGCGGGTATAATGCTTGATCGGCATTTTATACGGTCCTGAATATCGGTATCATGGTTTTTTTAATGATCGTATTTTAATATGTTAAATCGTCTTTTACAAAAGCATTATGCATTCTAAAAAATGATTGCTGAAAGGTTCGGAAATGCATAAAGAAATAGATCAGGCAGCTTTGATTCCGGATGACATTCTAATACTAGAGAAAAAAGGAACTCCCCTATGAAGCAGTTCTTTACGGCAACGGCAATTGCGGTTTTGATTTTGTGTTTCGGATGTGGTTCCGAACAACCCGCCGATGAGGCAAAAGAAGGTGTGGTTTTAAAGCAGTCCAGTGAAACAGCCGGAACTTCGGATCGGGCTGCCGGAGCAGCGGCAAGGACAACTCCCGGGAAATACGCTGTCAAATCCGGGATCCTGCACTTTGAAGCAATCGATTTTGTCGGCACACATAAGGAAATCATCTATTTCGATGATTATGGCCGGAAGGAATGTCATGAACGATTTGATGCAGATGGCGCACTTGCGGAAACCAGATTCTGCGATGGCAAGCAGCTGTATAAACTCGACAATGAAAAAAACACCGCCTATATCCTGAGTGCCAATGCAGGCAGCGGCACGGAAATGCGCTTCGATAAAAATGGCTTTAGTGCCCGGCAGAAAGAAAAATACCATTACCAGGACAAACCCGATATGACCATCGCAGGAAAGAATTGTGAAGCCTTTTATATGGAAACCGGCGCCGGCAAAACGGTTTTTGCCGGCTGGTCCCACATCACCTTGTATCACAACCAGGAAACCAAGTTCGGCAATATTGTGAGAACAGCCACCCTTGTGGAAGAAAATGTCTCTGTGCCGCAGAATAAATTCGAGGTTCCGGCCGGCTACGAGATTCAGGAAGCTTATTAAATTCAATCGGGTTCCATCTTTTTCATCCACATGCCACAGAAAAGAGGTAGATATGAAACGTTTGTTCTGCCTGATGTTGTCAGCAGGTTTTATGGGGCGAACTATGCACTGTTCATTATAGAAAAACAGGGGATGGTGCAGGATGTTGTCGCCGATGCCAACAGTATGGGCCAAAGTATCCGCAACACGGGTAAAGTGTCGCTTTATGGTATTTTCTTTGATTCCGGGAAAGCGGAGATCAAACCGGAATCGGAGGCTTCCCTGAAAGAAATTGCCAAACTGCTCGATGAAACCCCCGCCCTGAAACTTTATGTTGTGGGGCATACCGATAATGCCGGAGGATTTGAATTCAATATGAAGTTGTCCCGGGACAGGGCCGACTCGGTCGTCCGGGACCTGACGACGAAATACGGTATATCTGCTGAAAAGTTGAAAGGCTGCGGGGTTGCCTCCCTTGCTCCCATGGCATCCAACACAACGGCGGAAGGAAAAGCGTTGAACCGGAGAGTCGAGCTGGTTGAACAATAGTTTAAAAAGGAAGACACATGGAAACAAAACCGGTCAAAACGATTCCCCTCCATAACGGACTTACCCTCGAAATATATGACGAATCCAGGGAAATAGCTGCAAAGCGTTGGGTGGTCAGAATGGTGGCGCGAATTGTTATCCCAATTGACAACATTGCATTTGCCCAGGGGCAGAATGTCTCGGAGATAACAGATCTGCTCGGCAAGACGATTGTATTCGAGAAGAAAAAAGAACGCAATTTTATCGCTGAAAAGGAAAAAGATGCCGTATTGACTGCGACTTGCGACTCCTTCCTGGAAACCGCCGGTGCATATCTGTCCCATTCCGACTTTCCGCGAAAGTTTGTATTCAAGCAGTATCGCGACCGAACAGCAAAGATGAAATGGACTCGATAAGGAATTTTAAGTCGGGTTTGATCGCATGCTCAAACGTCATCCCGCCAGTGCGTCATGACCCGGGTGATCTCCTTGCCGGAAGGATTTGTCAGAACATGTATGAACCTGGGATGCGGATTGGTGGCAAACTGTGAGCTTCTGACCGTAATCGTCTCGCCGAAAAGCGCTTCCCCGATAAAATGGACTGTTATATGCGCCGGGCGATATTCTCCGGCAATATCTATCGGCACGCTTTCCATAGCCCATAGGATGAAGCTGGCGTTATTGACATGCCGGTTGAAATCCAAGTCATGCATTCGGGCGGTGAAACTGCGCTGATATTCCGCAGTCTCCAGAGGTAGAATTTCGGGAAAGCTATTGTCGATAGGGGTATATGAATTGGAGCAGAGGGGATACGGCAGGTGTTTGTTCAGGCGCACCGGTTTACCGGTGTCGAGCCGTGTCAGTATCCAACAGCTCTTGCCGCAGATGAGGACCCTGCCTGCTTCGTCGATAATTTCATAGTGCCGCAGTTCGTATAGATTATTATCAGGATATCTCCGGGTCCGGAGCGTGAGCACCTGGTTCCATGAAGGATATCGCTTGATGTCAATGTCGTAGCGAAAAACCACCCAGGCAAGATTCTTTTGTAGCAGATCAATTGCGGAAATACCGAGTTCCCTGCAATGTTCACTGGCCACATCCTGGAAGTAATTGAGGATTTCAACCGGTTTTAATTTTGCGCCAATGCCGGTTTCCGCATACCTGACCCGTATCTGCTGTTCGTAAACCACGTGGGCATTTCCTTCTTCGGAACGATTTTCACTTCAAATTTCAGCCTTTACGGATTCTCAGCGCTTTCACTGTTGTCCCGGTTCAAATAGAAGCAGCGTAACTATTCAGCTAAACTAACGCATAAATCCCGAAAGTGTCTTTAGATAGCGGTTTCAACCGTCATTTTTCGTTTCCATGCAACCAGGGCGGACACGCAGGTCCGCCCCTACAACACGACTGGTCATCCGTAGGGGCGGACCTGCGTGTCCGCCCTGCTGGGTTGACTGAATAGTTACGAAGCAAGCTATGAGGTCAGGTATTAAACTGCCTGACCTCATAACTGAAAATCCGTATTGGGACATAAAAGTGAGCAGGTACTAATTGTCCAACTTGCGGAAAACCGTCACGCTTAAACCGAAAACAACTCCCATGAGTGCCATCCAGACAGGAGCATTAGCGCATTGTCCGGCGGCAGTTGAGATGAAACAGGTGCTGCTGTCATCATCGTCATCGTCGATTTATGACAGCCAGGCGATCAGACTTTCGAATGGCTGAAAATCCATGCCTCTTCCCGGGAATCGAATGACATGTCCTGAAAGACATTTGGAAACTGTTCTTTGCAGATCTCGGCGATCTGGCCGGTCACGATCCGGATTTCTTCTTCGGCATGGGAAGAGGTGCGCATGGCGATGATGTGGCGCCAGGCGCGCAGGTTGCCCGTGACCATGATGGTGGTGCCGATACCGATCGGCGCCAGGCGCCGGAACATGGAAGTCAGCTGCTTTTTGGTGGTGAAGTCTTCGATATCGGCCATGCCGAAAATACCGGCAAGTTCCTTCTGGGTATTTTCCAGAAAGTCGATAACTTCTTCGAATTTTGATTGGGCTTCGGCATTGGCCCGGGCGGAGTCCGGTATCCAGAAGGGTAGATCGTCTAAACGCACATACCGCAGGCTTTCCTGGCTGTAGGCCATGCCGGCGCGGTGCCGGACGAGTTCATGGGTAAAAACCCGTGAAACATTGCGGCAAATAAAGGTGGCATTGACGTGCTCAAGAATCGAACCATGGCCGCTTTTTAAGACATTGCCGATATAGGCATCATTTCCCTTGCGGACATTGGCCACATTCGGGTTGCTGGCTTCGGGTTTTTCCGGATCGTATGGCTGCCAGCTCCGGTAGCACATTCGGCCGGCGGCTTCGATAAGGTTTTCCCCATCGGCAGCATTTGGATCCGTTTTCCAGTCCGGATTGCCGATATCCCTGAGATAAGCCTCTAATCCATCCGGTTCGAGCATGGTTTTGGCCACGAGGTAAACCTTTGGTAGGTCGATCTGTCGCATGTGCCCCCCCAATTTTTTGAAAATATTGATTGAAACTAAGTGAAACGATAACAACTTCTTGAAAGGATTAAGATTTGAATGTAGAGATTAATAAACAATCGAAACGTTAAGCGACCCGAAAATCTGGGCATCCTCCTGCTCTTCAAACTCCCGACTCTGGTATACATAGGCAATACTGGTTTTAACTCTTCCGTAGATCACACCGATGCCTCCCATAAAATAACCGACAATTGGTTTTTTATCGACACTGTGGCTGTCCGTGAAAGTATTGCCGTCGAGAAAAATATTTCGGATGACCGCCCGACCGTCGGCGGCGATGAACAGGTGCACCCCGAGAAGGGGTTCGGACGACAGGCGGGCCGTATTTTCGTTGTACGCGGGATTGAAAATGCTGGCCGGGCGGATCGGAAAGGTTCCAAAATCGTTCGGCAGATTCCAGCCCCACCGGAATGTTCCACCGATGTTGTAGTAGGTATGGGCATTTCCAAGAGCCCCGCCGGTATTAAAGATGATGTCGTGTCCCATGCCCGAGGCAATGGCAGAGGAATTCACCTTTTTTTTGAATTCGTAGACCACGCCGAAAACCGGTTCGTCATCGAGTTGATTGTCCCAACCTTTCGGATCAATCCCGTTGACCGCGTCATGAAATATCGACTGCACCTGCTCGGCATAGGAACGGGGACCGACGATCCCCCCGTAGAACGCCAGAGTATCCATATGGTATTCGCGTTTCATGTGGTATCCGAGTTCCAGATACGTAATGCCGGCATAGGGCCGATCGTCTTCGACGAGCTCTTCGGTTTCGATATCTTCGGGGGTATAGATGTGCTGTACGACCGATGTGGTCAGCGCAAATTCTGAATTCCGGTCCTGGTTCTGGCGAATGCCCATGAAACGGACCACGGGGTAAAGCCAGCGGTGCAGCCGGGCGTCTTCAGGAAAATCCGCCATCCCGAAATGGCTCCAGCTCAATTTCAGGCCGCTGGTATACTGGCCATCGCCCCCGGCAAATGCATCATTTTCCAGGTAAATCGAAAGGCTGTTCCGTGAGTCATCCGGACTGACAGTTTGCGCATGGGAACTTTCGGGAATACATGCCGTTGAAAACAGAAAAAAAAGACAAGTAAATACTCGAAAAAAACAGCAGGATCGTTGGTGACAGAATGCAGTAAATATCATGGCCCTTGAAACTATACTCCTTTTTTCATCAATTCTTCATGGGACTTCAGCTTGGAAAACCAGGCCTTCATAACCGCATGGACCAGGGTGGCAAGGGGGATTGCCAGGAACAGTCCCCAAATGCCCCATAACCCGCCGAAAACCAGAATGGCCACAATGATGGCAACCGGGTGAAGGTTGACCACTTCGGAAAGCAGCAGGGGCACCAGGATGTTGCCGTCAATGAGCTGGATAATTCCGTAGGCGATAATCGTATAGGTAAACTGCGGGCCGACCCCCCACTGAAAAAAAGCCATCAGCGCGACCGGCAGCGTCATGACGGTCGCTCCGAGATAGGGGACCAGTACCGAAAGCCCGATGAAAAAGGAAAGGAGCATGGCGAATTGCAGGCCGAGCAACGAAAATGTCACATAGCTGACAACCCAGACGATGAGGATTTCAAAAATTTTGCCGCGCACGTAATTAGCCACCTGACCGTTTACCTCATTCCATACCTCTACGGCCAGATCAAGATTTTCGGGCAGCAGCCTTTTCGACCAGTTCAGGATGAGGTCCTTGTCTTTCAAAAAAAACAGGACCAGAAATGGGACGAGCACAAGGTAGACAATCAGGGAGATGATATCCGGAACCGACGAGACGGAAAAGACTACCACGTTTTGACCAAGCCGGGTGAATTCGGATCGGATCACGCCGATAATCTGATGGATCTGGGACTCGGTGATAAATTCCGGATACAATTCAGGCAGCTGCAGGAGCTGTTTCTGACTGCTTGAGATGAAGGCCGGCAATTCCTGGACCAACTGGGCGATCTGGCGGGAGAGAACCGGCAGAAAACCGATGACCAGGAGCAACAGGCAAATGATAAACAAAAGAAACGTAATGGCAACGGCGATCTGTCGGGGGATATGCAGCAAAGTAAGGCGCCCGACAATCCCCTCGAGAAGGTAGGCAAAAATCAGTCCGACAAATACCGGCTGAAGCATGCCGCCGAGCAGGATAACGATCAGGAAGGAGACAATAAGGATCAACCACAGGATCACCACCTGTGGATCTGAAAAGTGCTGGTGAAACCAGTTCCGAAGCATTCGGATCATAAAGTCGGGTGTCCCTGCGGGACCGGCCCGCTTTTACATGCTGAAAATTCGTAATAAGATAATTCTTGTTGACTACATGTGATCATCAAGCCAATTTTCCAGATCCGACAGGACCCGGTTGCGGTCCGCTTCTGTTTCATTATAGATTTCGTGATACAAGCCGTCGTAGAAATGCATGGTTTTGTCGGAAAATGTGACCTGGTCAAAAAATTCGCGGGCGGCCCCGGGGTGGACAATCCGATCGTCGCCGGCTACCTGCATTAGCAGGGGCATCCGGACCTGAGAGGCGTCCTGCCGGGTCCGTTCCATGGCCGACATGAATTCAGTAAACCAGCGGGCCGTGATCCGCCGGTGAACCAGCGGATCGTTCACATAGGCATCCACAACCCGGCTTTCATGGGAAAGGTGCTCCGGCACCAGTTCATTGTCAAAAGACAATGCGGGTATAAGGTGCGACATTAATTTGCCTATGCCGCCTTTGACAACCGGCACTTTGCCGGCCGGTGCAAGACCGGGCGATGAGGCGATAATCCCATCGAAGGTTTCGGAATTGCGTTCCGCGAAATTGAGCACGATCAACCCGCCCATGCTGTGGCCGAGCAGGAAAAATTTAGTGCCGTCGGACATACCGATGCGCGCCTTGGCAAGCATGCATTCAAGGTCCGAAATGTAATCTGAAAAAGAATCGACGTGGCCCCGTTTGCCGTCGCTGCTTCCGTGTCCCCGGTGATCGTAAGTCCAGGTGCTGATCCCCTTCGCTTTCAGGCGATCAATGACGTGGGCATACCGGCCGCAATGCTCACCGATCCCATGGACGAGAAGAATCCTGGCACGCTCGTTTTCCACCGGATTTTGCCTGTAAAAAAGATTTGTCCCATCTTTTGCCGTAATTTTTCCAGTAATTTCAGAAGCCGGTTGACGCATTCGGTAACTCCCCCCCCAGTGTTAAGGTTTCGGCCAACAATACCTTCTTAAATTCCCAGTTTTGAAAGAAAGGTCATGAAATCGTTCACCGTAGACACAAGCCTTGGATGCGATGCTTCAAACTCTTTCACCGATTCGTTCAAACCGTCGGCAGCAATGGTTATCAGGTTCTGGTCGATTTCTTTACGAGTCGATTCATGGGCGGAAACCTTAGTAAAACCCGATATGCTTTCGGCCTTTTCCTTGTCGGATTTACCCAATTCATTGATTTCTTCATTTAATCGCTCTAAAATATCAAAATATTCCGATTTTTTTTCTTCGGGAATATTTGCAGAGGTCTTAATTTTTGCTTCCAGGGTTTCGAGTGTTTTTTTCAGCATATGAGTCTTCTTCCTGTAGGGTTTTAGGCATTTGTAACAGAATTTTTGATTAAGATCAATTTTTTGATGCATTATCTTCCCGGTAAATTTTGACCGGTAGAACTGGAGAATTGGAATGGATATCTGTAACCAATGTGATATCGAAGAAAAAATACTGGTCTGTTGTGGCCGTTACCCGCAAAATGGCGGACAGGGGGTACTGCAGATAAAAGAGGGGCGGCAGGTGCTCTGCTGTCCGCATCTTGGTCTTTCAGGAAGATGTGGCATCTATGATCAGCGGCCGTCGGATTGCCGCAACTATTTCTGCCACAGATACGAACTGTCTGATGCGGGCAACAGCGATGCGTTTGCTTTTCTTGCCCGGTTGATGGAGATTAGTGACATCCGGGAAACAGAATAGGGGGGGGATCGGGTCAGGATTTGCCGATTTTGACATCCAGGTGACGGACAAATTCATCCGGATCGATGGTGTCGATCCCGAGAAGGGACTGGATCAGAAAACCGTCTAAAACGGCAACCACCATGGATGAGAGAATTGTCTGCTTCGAGTTGTCCGGCTCGAGTTGCTCGAAGCCTTCGCGTATCAACTGGTTCCATTCCCGGTATCTCTTCCGGAAGCGGTCGGCCAGGGCATCGTTTCCGTTCAAGGCCTGCTGGATCAGATAAAAATGAAGCCGGCCCCGGGTCTCCGCCTGAAGGATGCGCTCGTACAGGATCTTGAGGACATCTTCCCAGCATGCCTCGTCTTTGCTTTCTTCGATGATGGCGAAAAGATTGGTCGAAATTTGGTTGATATGGGTTTCGGTAATATCAAAAATCAGGTCTTCTTTAGATGCGTAGTAATAATACAAGCTCCCCTTGCTGATACCCGCTTCATTGGCAATATCCATCAGGCTGGTTTTATCGATGCCTTTGCAAACAATGATTCGGCTGGCGGCTTCGATAATCTGCTGACGCTTATCGGCCTGTTTCCGGGCCAGTTTCTTTTTTTCCAAGTGTTGCTCCGCTAAAGTATTTTAAAAAATAGAAAAGAATCCAGAATACAGGAGCCAGGAGCCAGAAGGTATTCGGATGTCGCTTCGCTCCGGCATATTCTCTATCCTGATTGAGCCGAAGGCGAATCCTTATTCTGGATTCTGAATTCTGGCTCCTGGATTCTTCTCTTACCGATGCAGTCGGGCGGCCAGATCGGACAGGCCGATCTTTTCTAAAATATCTTTGCCCGGAATACCGTCTTCGTCAATGCCCCGAAGCGCGTAAAATTCCCTGAGCATGCGCTCCATATCCGGCACGCTCCCTTCGGTCGGGCCGTCATCTAATTCGGCCAGCAGCCGCTTGGGCAGTTGGTCGTCTGCGGATCTGGCGCCGAACAGGTTCGTCAATCCGCGCTTTAAATACCAGAGCCGCCGGCCGATGTCCATCACCTCTTCTAATGTGTAGTCAAAGCCGGTCACATAATTGACCATCGATACGGCCTGTGTCGCATTCAGCGGGGTAGCGCCGAGATTGCAGAAAATGGCACAGTTGGAGAAAAACATTCCGTAATCCTGGCTGGCCATGTTCAGACCCGCTCGCCCGTCACTTGACTGTTCCTCGTAATCCGCATAAAGCGCATCGATTTCCGGGATGAGCATGGCCCCGCTTTCCACGTTGAAATTCAGGCTGGCTTCATGACACGCCCCCCGTGGCGAGACGCCATAGGCCAGCGCATAGCCGTGCGCACTTCTCGGATCATGCATCGGGGCTTCCATCCCCTTGACCGTTGAAAGAAGGTCACCGGAATTCCCGCCGATCTTTGCGGCTGCCTGGGCGCTCCCCTTGGCCAGCAAAGCCCCGAATCCTTCATTTCGGGCAATTTTTTCGGTCATGGCGACAATCGCTTCGGCATTGCCCCAGGTCAACTGAATCCCGTCTGTATCGGATTCGTTGATCAGCCCGTTCTCAAAACAATCGATGGCAAAGGCGATGGTGGAACCGCAGGTGATGGTATCCATTCCGGCCCGGTTACAGATTTCGTTGGCCCTGGCGATCGATTCAATGTCGCTGTTTAAGCACATGGAACCAAACGTGGCCACTGTTTCGTATTCCGGGGCAGGCCCCCGGGCCATCTTGTACGGCCCGGTTTTAACCTCGGCGTCTTTTTTGCAAGCCACCGAACAGCCGTAACAGGTTTTGTGACCCGCATGAATCTTTTCTTCTATGGCAGCCGGGCCGATATCATCGATATCATCCCATTGGCTCATCTGCCAGTTTTTCATCGGCACATCACCGGCAAGCACACCCACATCGATATGGGCGGGTGTGCCGCTGGCACGAAGGGCATCGATAAAGATGCTCTCTTCATAGACACCTTTGAGTTCCTGTTTAAGTTCTTTCAGCTTTTCCGGCTCGGCTACTACTATGGGCTTGTTTCCGTTGACATAGATGGCCTTAAGGTTCTTGGCCCCCCAGACGGCTCCCAAGCCGGCCCTTCCGGCTGCATGCCGTTTGTTATTGAGCAGCGCGGCATACCGTATTTTTTGTTCCCCTGCCGGCCCGATGCACAGCACCTGGCCGCCGCGTTTGCCGGCAGGCTTGAAATCCGCAATCATTCGATCATTGGTGTCATAGGTGTCGAGCCCCCAGTAAGAAGCGGCATCCCGGATCTCCACATCATCGTTTTCGATGTGAATAAAAACGGGGGCATCGGCTTTTCCGGTGATCACGATACCATCGTAGCCGGCGAATTTCAGCCGGGCACCGAAAAAACCGCCGCCATTGCTGTCGCCCCAGAACCCGGTCAAGGGGGAACGGCTACCCACCGACCACCGGGCGACCCCATCCATTTTCACACCGGTAAGCGGTCCGGTCATCAAAACAAACGGGTTTTCCGGGGAAAGGGGATCGACTTGCGGATTGTCCTTGATCAGGTCGAAATAGATCTTTGCTCCGAAACCCATCCCACCCATGTGCTCGCGCGCAAACCCGATATCCAGGGTTTGCCGGGTGATCCGTTTTGAGCCAAGGTCCACATACAGAATTGTTCCAGCATAGCCGCCCATGATCATCTCTCCCTTATCTCAATCGTTCAGGCAGATTTCAAAATATTGTACTGCTCATATCCATTGCTGTCGAGGTATTGCGGGTACATGGCATAGGCCGGCTTGATAGCGGGAAGAAGTTTGAGCACTTTGGGAATCGGGCCTTTGGCCACCATTTCCTTGCGGGTCAACGCCTTGGTCAGGTTGACCTTGCCGAACCAGAACTTGTGGGCAACATCGGCCGACATCGACATTTCCACCTGGGACTTGCTTTCCGTGTCATGCGGCCGGACATCGATCTGGTCCCCGGAACAGTCAACGACCACGACCAGATCCGGATCCGTGTAGTTAAACCGGATGACGAGACCGGATTTGAGCAGTTTCGGCGCCATCTCAGAGGTAGCCATGGCATTGAAAAAACCGACGATGACTTCTTCGAACTTTTCCGGACTTTCAAAATATCCCATTGAACTTCTCCCTTTCTTATACTGGTTTTAGTAGGCCTTCTGAATGTAAGGCAAAATTTCTTCCGCATCGACTTCACGGGGGTTGTAAAACGACGTCCCGTCATTTACCGCCCCTTCTGCAATTATTTCCAGACCGTCTTCCGGCACGCCCGCGTCTCGGAGCCGCTTGGGCAGAGCCCCAAGCCGGTTTAAACTGTCAATCAGTTCTTTTACCGCATCAATCGCCTTTTTCGCCGATTCGTCTTCAGTTAATCCGGCTGTTTCAACTCCCATGGCCGGAGCGAGTCGGGCAAGCTTCTCCTTGATTTCCTCGAAATTGTACTCCATTCCATAGGGTAGGAGAATGCCGTTGGCAACGCCGTGGGGGACGCGGAAATGGGCTCCGGTCGCATGAGCCATGCCATGGACGCAGCCGCACATGGAGTGGGAAAAGGATATGCCCGCCATGGTGGCGGCAATGAGCATCGCGCCCCGGGCCTCGATATCGTCCCCATGTTCAGTGGCGGCCACCAGGTTTTTCATGATCAACTCAATGGCGCCGACCGCAAAAGCATCTGAAATCGGGGATGCCTCGATTCCGACATAGGCTTCAATGGCGTGGGTCAGGGCATCCATGCCGGTAGCTGCAGTCAGTTGCGGCGGCAGCGACAAGGCCAGTTCCGGGTCGAGAACGGCAAGGTTCGGCAGCAGGTACTTGTCCGGAAAAGCGAGTTTTTCCTTGTTTTCCGTATCATATATAACGGCTACTTTGGTCACTTCACTGCCGGTGCCCGCTGTTGTCGGTATGGCGATAAACGGCTTCAACGGCCGGGTCAGCATGTTGGCTCCGGAATAGTCCTCGACCAGGTCGCCGCCTTCGGAAAAGAGGATGTTGGCAGCTTTTGCCGTATCAATTACGCTGCCGCCGCCGACCGCCACGATTCCCTCGGCCCCGGAGGCCTTTATCGCTTCGGCACACAATTTGACATTTTCCAGGACCGCATCCTGTGTGACCTCCAGGTACATGCCCGTGATTTCAATACCGGCGGATTCCAGACCGTCCGTTACTTTTTTAACCAGCCCCAGGCCGTGTATCGCGCGATCGGAAATTACAAAGTACCGGGTAATTCCGATCACATCGAGTTCCGGCTTGAGATCTTTAACAACCCCTGCCTCGTAAATAACTTTCGTTGGATTAAAAAATTCAAAGAATTCCGGTATCATTGCATGCTCCTTTGTGAAGGGTTGGACAATTTTTGTCGGCCGGTCGGATTAGTTTTTGTTTAACAGAATAATGACGTGTCCGTCAACTGCTATATTAGGATCATGGCTTAACAATACGAAACAAATTAAAATTACTGCCAGTGAGGACACTTTGCAAACCGGTTCATAGTACGGATCGATATTTCTTCGAGAAAAAAATATATCCGGAAAAACAAAAAAGGGCGCCCTGCTTTTCCAGGGCGCCCTTTTTTAATTCTGCTCAGGAAACGGAAAGTTTATCCTTCATACTTGCCGACAATCCCGATACTGCAGATGTTCTGGAACGGGAACCCGCCCAGGTTGTGCGTCAGGCCGAGCCGCGGGTTTTCAATCTGCCGCTCGCCGGCTCTGCCGTGGAGCTGCAGGTACATTTCATAGAGCATCCGAAGGCCGGACGCCCCGATCGGATGGCCAAAGCATTTCAATCCGCCGTCGACCTGGGCCGGAACCCCCCCGCCGTCGCGATCATAGAAGCCGTTCATAATGTCTTTTACCGCATGCCCCCGTTCGGAAATGTGCAGGTCTTCATAGGTGACCAGTTCGGTGATGGAAAAGCAGTCGTGGAGTTCCATCATGCTGATTTCTTCTCGCGGGTTTTCGATCCCGGCCTCCTTGTATGCCTGGATGCTGCACTTGGAGGTCGTCACGAAATGATCGCCGTCCCAGCTGTCAAAAGCGACTTCCTCACCGCTGCTCAATGCCAGCTGCAGCGCCTTGACCGATACAATATCTTTCTTTCCCAATTTTTTGGCGATCTCCGGGGTGGTGACGATGGCGCAAGCCGACCCGTCGCTGACCCCGCAACAGTCGAAAAGGCCCAGGGGGTGGGCGATAATCGGGGAAGCCATGATCTGGTCTTCGGTGACCCGTTTGCGCAGGTGGGCCTTGGGATTCAGCGCGCCATTCTCGTGACTTTTCCATGAAATATGGGCCATGGCCCGTTTCAGGTCTTCATCCTTAATGCGGTATTTGGTGCAATAAGCGCTTGCCAGCTGGGCAAAAGAACCCGGCGCGGTCAGGTTCGGCCACCATTGCCAGAGCAGGGTGCCGGTATTCGATCCGCCGCCCGGCAGCCCACCGTAACCGGTGTCCTTGAGTTTTTCCACTCCCAGTGCCAGGCAGATGTCGTATGCCCCGGAAGCCACGGCATAAACGGCTCCGCGGAACGCTTCGGTGCCGGTAGCGCAGTAATTTTCCACCCGTGTAACCGGGATTTTTTGCAGCCGCAGGGTAGTGGCCAGCGGCATGGCAGTTTTTCCCACGTTTACTTCATCCATGCAGGTACCGAACCAGGCGGCCTGAATGTCGTTTTGTTCGATACCGGCATCGGCCAGGCATTCATCAAAGGCCTCGAGCATCAACTCTTCGGCGCCGATATCCCAGCGTTCGCCGAAACGGGTGCATCCCATACCGATAATGGCGACTTTATCTTTTATCCCTGTTGCCATGGTGTTTTCTCCTGTTTTATTGCATCTCGATTCCGCCGCCCGAAAAGGGGGAGGGCGGAAAAGTGGTTGAATATGATTTATCGAATGGAAAAAAGCTTGCCGATCAACTGCGATTTCATGACATCGCCTTCGATCTTGAGCTTCCCGGAGGTAAAGGCCGCCATCGGGTCGAGCTTGCCGGAGAGCATGTCGACAAAATCGGTATCCGAGATTTTCAAGGTTGTGGTCGGCTTTTCGGCCTTCCCGACTTTTATGTCACAGGCGCTGTCCTTGATCGCTACCATCCATTCGCCGCCGGAAGACCCGGAAATGATGTACTGGAAAACCACATCCACACCCTTGGCTTTTTCGGCATTAAAGGCTTCGGGCATTTTATCGAAAATTTCCGAAACGGTCGGTCCGCCGGCAGCGGGGCTTGCACCAGTCTCCTGCGCCTTTTTGGGGGCGGGAGGGGCAGCCAGGGCAAACAGGGCGGCATTGGCATCGGCCATCGGCTCGGCACCGGCCATATCATTAATCCGGGCAAAGTTTTCGCTGATATCCTCCGGGGTCGGCGGCTGACCTTCCTTGCCGAGTTTGACGGCGGGCCCGGTCAGGATGGTCGCCCGGTTGAAATACCCCATGCCGGCATTGAAAATCTGCCCGCTTTCCTCGCAGGCATTACTGCTCAGGTACAAGACCATCGGCGCCACGAGTTCGGGCTTCATCTGTTCGAACAGGTCGGGGGGCATGATGTCTTCCGTCAGGCGGGAAGCAGCCAGCGGGGCGACCGTATTGACCTTGATATCATACTTTTTGCCTTCCAGCTTCAGGGTATTCATCATGCCGATCAGGGCCATTTTGGCGGCCGAGTAATTCGACTGGCCGAAGTTGCCGTACAGGCCTGCTGCCGACGTGGTCATGATGATCCGGCCATAGCCGTTTTCGCGCATGGCGGCAAACGCCGGACGCGTGACGTTGTAGGCGCCGTTTAAGTGAACCGCCATAACCGCGTCCCAGTTTTCGGGCGTCATCTTCAGGAAACTCTTGTCGCGCAGGATACCGGCATTGTTGATGAGAATATCGACCCGACCGAAAGTGTCGAGCGCGGTTTTCACGATGCGTTCACCGCCGTCGGCAGTCGCTACATTGTCATAATTGGCCACGGCCTCGCCGCCGGCCGCCTTGATTTCATCGACCACTTTCTGGGCCGGGGTAGCCGATCCGCCGCCGGAACCGTCCCTTGAGCCCCCCAAATCATTGACAACAACTTTGGCGCCCCGTTTGGCCAGTTCAAGCGCGTAGACGCGACCAAGCCCGCCGCCGGCGCCGGTGACAACCGCCACCTGGCCGTCAAAACGGATCTTGTTCAATTCATCGGCCGCACCCGGAATCGGTGCGGCTTTCCAGAAGTAATTGACGAAACCGCGGTCCTTGTCCTCGGTCCGTTTCCGGAACACCATCCGCATCGGCAGGCCGACTTTGACTTCGTCGAGCTTGCAGTCGGTGAAATCGGCCATAAACCGGCCGCCCCCCTCGAACTGGACCATGCCGTAAATGCCCGGCGGTTCCAGGGAAACAGCGAGCATATCACCGGTGTAGGTTTTAACCCGCGCCGGTTTGTCGGCATATTCGTATTCGGCCTGGCTGTGCCGGGCCAGGCAGTCGGGGTTGACACAGACATCCGTTTTGGGAAACTGGGCCGTGCCGCATTCCCGGCACTTGCCGCCGACCAGGCCGAGGAGCATCTTCCGTCTGCGCCATAAAGTGGTCATGGCGGTCTGGGTCGGCGCTTCGGCCCGGATGCCCATGTCCGGGGTGATCAGGTTCCGGAACACGAGCCATTTCATGTAATTGTCGATCACTTCTTTGTCTTCAAGCGTTTCCTTGAACGGCGGGTTCTCCTTGAAAGCCAGGATCTTGTCGGTGACCTCAAAGAGCATCGCATTGGCCCCCTGGCCGAATCCTGCCAGCAGGATCTTTTCGCCCGGTTTGGCATCATCGAGGGCGGCGGCAAACATGAGCAGCGCATGGGCCGTACCGGTTTCCCCGCAGGCTTCGTGCAGGTTGTCGACCGCTTTATCGGCTGCTCCGAGTTTGGCGGCGATTTTTTTGTGTTCCGCCTTGAAAAAACAGGGGAAGACCAGTTTATCGACCTGGTCCATGGTCATGCCGAGTTTTTCGAGAAGGCCGTTGACGGCCTCCGGAATGATCTTCGAATACCCTTCGTTGCGGATCCAGCGTTCTTCCCAATTGTAGTCAAAGCGCTTTTGAGATCCCCGGTAATGGTCGACGAAATCATAGGAGACGGTATGCGCGCCTTTGAACTCGGCGATCACGTCCGAATCGCCCACCAGGAAAGAGGCGGC
>JAGXHH010000049.1 GCA_024636355.1 Desulfobacteraceae bacterium
CGAAGCCGAAGCACTGAAAATGCCGGCGGAATTTCCCCTGGTTTTAAATGCCGGGCGGCATACGAAATACAATGCCAACTCCCTGATGCGCAACCCGGAATGGAACCGGGGCAAACGGGCCTGTACCGTGGCCGTCAACCCGGCAGACGCCGAAGCGCTCGGGTTGGCCGACATGCAACAGGTACGGGTGACCACTGCGGCCGGCAGCCAGTCGGGCGAACTCCAGGTAAGCGACCGGGTGCGTCCGGGAACGGTACTGATCCCCCACGGATTCGGCCTGATCTACGGGGATACGGTCTATGGTTTTAATGTCAATTATCTCACGAAAACAACCCATCGCGACCCTATGGGCACCCCGCTGCACCGGTTTGTACCGTGCCGGGTGGAGGCGGAATAAATTTTTCTTGAGTCGCTTAACCGATTTCCTGTAGCGTATATTTTATCCTTTGAACCCCAAACACATGGGAGATACCATGAAAGACCCGTTGTTCGAATCGATCGTGATCAATAATTTGCCGGTAAAGAACCGGATCTACCTGCCGGCCATGCACCTGGGAATGGCCAAAGATTTCGAAGTCACCGACCAGATTGTCGCGTTTTATGCAGAACGCGCCAGAGGCGGCGCTGGGATGATCACCGTCGGCTATGCCACTGTCGACGAGTTTTCCGGAAACAGTCTGAACATCGGGGCCCACAAGGACGAGTTCATCCCGGGCCTTACCCGGCTCGCCGAAGCCATCAAATCAAACGGCGCCCGAAGCGGCGTGCAGCTCAACCATGCCGGCCGGTACAATTTCTCTTTCTTTCTCGACGGCAAGCAGCCGGTGGCACCGTCTGCCATTGCATCGCGCATGACCCGGGAAACGCCCCGTGCACTTGAAATCGATGAAATCAAACAGGTCATCGACAGCTTTGCCCAAGCGGCCGTGCGGGTAAAAAAGGCCGGATTTGACGTCGTCGAGGTCCTCCAGGGCACCGGCTACCTGATCAGCGAGTTTCTTTCGCCGCTGACCAACCAGCGCGAAGACGGATACGGCGGCAGTTTCGAAAACCGGATCCGCTTCGGCATCGAGGTCATGCAGGCCATCCGCCGGGCGGTCGGCGACGACTACCCGCTCATCGTCCGGATGAACGGCAACGATTTCATGCCCGACGGCCAGGGCCGAGACGAGTTGCGCGAGTACGCCCGGGCGCTGGTCGAAAATGCCGGCGTCGATGCCCTGTGCATCAATGTGGGGTGGCACGAAGCCCGGGTGCCGCAGATCACCACGGCCGTACCCCGCGGGGCGTTTGCCTATCTTTCCCGGGGAATCCGGGATGTGGTCGATGTGCCGGTCATTGCCAGCCACCGGATAAATGATCCGGAAACGGCACGGGAGCTTATTGCCGACGGCATGTGCGACATGGTGGCCATGGGGCGCAGCCTGATTGCCGACCCGTACCTGCCGGAAAAAGCCGCAACCGGCAGGGAAAACGAAATCGTCCACTGCGTGGCCTGCGCCCAGGGGTGTTTTGACAAGCTCTTCAAACTCCAGCCGATTGAATGCCTCTGCAACCCGATGGCCGGCCATGAACACGAACGGCATATCGAAAAAAGCGACGCGCCGAAAAAAGTGATGGTCATCGGCGGCGGAGCCGCCGGAATGAATGCCGCCATTGCCGCAGCAGACCGCGGCCACAGTGTCAGCCTGTACGAGAAAAACGATTACCTGGGCGGCCAGCTCTACCTTGCCGCCGCCCCCCCGGGCCGCGCCGAATTTGCCGAGTTGGCCCGGGACCTCGAACAGCAGGTGATCTGCCGCGACATCGCCCTGCATTTCAACCAGGTCGTCGATGCCGATGTCATCGCCCGGGAAAAGCCGGACCACGTCATCGTCGCCACCGGGGCGATTCCGCTGACCCCGCCGATTCCCGGCATGGGCCTGCCCCACGTGGTGCAGTCCTGGGATGTGCTGGCCCACAAGGTCTATACCGGCAAAAACGTGGTGGTGATCGGCGGCGGGGCCGTCGGTGTGGAAACCGCCCTGTTCCTGGCGGAAAAGGGAACCGTTTCCGGCGACACGCTGAAGTTTCTCATGGTCAATAAAGCCGAGTCGCCTGAAACGCTCTATGAACTCGCCATCCGGGGCACAAAGAAGGTCACCCTGATCGAGATGATCGACAAAATCGGCAAGGATTTCGGCAAAACCACCCGCTGGGGCATGCTCCAGGACGTCACCCGGTTCGGCATCGAGACCCAGACCGCCACCAGGGCGCTGGAAATCACCGAATCGGCCATCCGGGTGGAAACCGGTAACGGAGTCGAAGAAATTCCTGCCGACAACGTGGTCATCGCCGCCGGCGCAAAACCGGACAATGTCCTGGAACAGCTGCTGAAGGACAAGGGGATCGCCTGCACCGTCGCAGGCGATGCCGGCGCTATCGGCATGGCGTTCGACGCGGTGCACCAGGGGTTTAAGGCGGGGATGGAGATTTAAGATGATAAATACTTACCTGATGCATAAAAAAGAACGCGAAGCCCGGGGGCTTCCCCCGAAGCCCATGACCGCCGGACAGGTTCAGGCAGTAATCGAACAGTTGTCTGCATCCGACGGATACGACCTTTCAATGCTCCACGACCTGCTCGCATACCGGGTGCCCGCCGGGGTCGACGAAGCCGCGCGGATCAAGGCCGAATTTCTGACGGAAGTGGCGAACGGGCGCGTCACCTGCCCGGTCATCACCCCGGATCAGGCCGTGATGCTGCTCGGCACCATGCGGGGCGGGTACAATATCGCTCCGTTGATTCAGCTGCTTGAAAACGAGGCGCTCGCCTCCGTGGCGGCCGATGCGCTCGCCCGGACCATCCTGATTTTCGATGCAGTCGACGACGTGTTCGACCTGAGCCGTTCGAATTTGCAGGCCCGCCGGGTCATTGACGGCTGGGCGGCGGCCGAATGGTTCACCAAGTCGCCCCCTTTGCCCGAATCGATCACGGTGACGGCCTTCAAAGTCGAAGGGGAAATCAATACCGACGATCTTTCTCCGGCAGGAGAGGCCTGGAGCCGGCCGGACATTCCGCTGCATGCCATGGCCATGCTCGAAAACCGGGTTACGCAGCCGATTGAGACCATCTCCCGGTTAAAGGAAAAGGGGCATCCCCTCGCCTTTGTGGGCGATGTGGTCGGCACCGGATCATCCCGTAAATCCGCCGTCAATAGCCTGCTCTGGCACATCGGACAGGATATTGCCCATGTGCCGAACAAGCGGAGCGGCGGTTACGCGATCGGCGGCCAGATTGCCCCGATTTTTTTCAATTCATTAGAAGATGCCGGCGCCCTTCCGATCGAATGCGACGTTTCCCGGATCGCCAACGGTGACGTGCTGACCATCTATCCTTATGACGGAAAAATCGTCAACGCCGATACGGGCGAAACCGTTGCGGAGTTTGCATTGAAAACCAGGGGTTTGCCCGATGAATTCCGCGCGGGCGGCCGCATTCCGCTGATCATCGGCCGGAGCCTGACCGACACTGTGCGGCAGATGCTCGGCCTGAAACCGTCGGACCTGTTCGTGCGACCGCAGCAGGCGCCGGATTCCGGCAAAGGCTATACCCTGGCCCAGAAGATGGTTGGCCGGGCCTGCGATCTTCCCGGTGTGCGGCCAGGGGCCTACTGTGAGCCGAAAATCACCACTGTCGGCTCACAGGACACCACCGGTCCGATGACCCGCGATGAACTGACCGAACTGGCCTGCCTGAAATTCAATGCCGACCTCGTCATGCAGTCGTTCTGTCACACCGCGGCCTACCCGAGAACCGTCGATGTGGAAATGCAGGACACCCTGCACGATTTCATGAAAGAACGCGGCGGGGTGTCGCTCTATCCCGGCGACGGCATCATCCACCTCTGGCTCAACCGGATGCTGATCCCCGATACGGTAGGCACCGGGGGCGATTCGCACACCCGGTTTCCGATCGGCATCAGCTTTCCGGCCGGTTCCGGTCTCATCGCTTTTGCCGCGGCCATCGGGATCATGCCGCTGGATATGCCCGAATCGGTCCTGGTGAAATTTTCCGGCACCCGCCAGCCGACCATCACCACCCGCGACCTGGTCAATGCGATCCCCTATGCGGCTATCAACCAGGGGCTGCTTACCGTCGAAAAAGCCGGCAAGAAAAATATTTTTTCCGGACGAATCATGGAAATCGAGGGCTTAGACGACCTCAGCATCCAGGAGGCCTACGAGCTGACCAATTCGGCAGCGGAACGCTCGGCTTCGGCCGCCACGATCGCCCTTTCCGAAGCGTCCGTAATCGCCGGCATTCAACAGAACATCGTTTTGTTGAATGCGATGCTGCTCGACGGCTATGGCGACGATCAGACAATCCGGGATCGGATCGCGGCCCTGGAGGAGTGGCTGGCCGACCCCGAACTGATGAAACGGGATGCGGATGCGGAATATGCCGCGACAATCGAAGTCAATATGGACGAGGTTACGGAACCGATCCTGGCCTGCCCCAACGACCCGGACGATGTCCGTCTTTTGTCCGAGGTCGCCGGCACTCCGGTAGACGAAGTCTTCATCGGATCCTGCATGACCGGTATCGACCAGTTCCGGAATACCGGAAAACTGCTGGCCGGCAAACGGAACCTCTTCACCCGGCTCTGGCTTGCCCCCGGGACCCGGATGAATGTCCGGACACTGAAAGCGGAAGGGTATTACAGCATCTTCGGCCGGGCCCGCGCACGGATCGAAATCCCGGGATGTTCATTGTGCATGGGCAACCAGGCCCGGGTGGCCGACAACGCCACCGTGGTCTCCACATCCACGCGCAATTTCCCCAACCGGATGGGCAACAATGCGAACGTCTATCTCGGTTCGGCAGAAATCGCCGTCATCACGGCAATGCTGGGCAGAATTCCGATGGTCGACGAGTACCGGCAGTTTTACGCCCGGTCATTGGGGCAGGAGGAATGAGTCATTTGATGATAGTTTCGTAGCAGCAATTCCCGGTGAAATGCGTCTGTGATTAACGGGTGACCGCGTAGGAGCGGGCCATGCCCGCGAAAATGCATCCGCCTACAGAGCCTTTTTGAGGCAAACCAATATGGCAAAGGCACCGGAACATTTTGCGAAAACGGTTAAAGAGGTCCGCCAGCAACTGGGGCTCAGTCAGGAAGAGCTGGCCCACGAACTGGGCGTGAGCTTTTCCACGATCAACCGCTGGGAAAACAGCAAGACGGTTCCCTTCAAGCTGGCGAGGCGGCAATTTGAAGCTTTTTGTGAGCGGATGAAAGAACAGGGGAAGTTGACCTGATGAACAAAAAACAGCTTTCCGAGCGCGATATCTGCACAAAATACATAACGCCCGCCTTGGAGCAGGCGGGCTGGGATGTCACGACCCAGGTCAGGGAGGAATACCCTTTGACCCGCGGACGCATCATCGTGCGTGGCAAGCTGCATACCCGAGCCAAGCACAAACGTGCCGATTATGTCCTGTTTTACAAGCCGAATATTCCCATTGCCATTATTGAAGCCAAGGACAACAACCACACTGTTGGCGATGGCATGCAACAGGCGTTGGGCTATGCCGACATGCTGCAAGTGCCGTTTGTGTTCAGCTCCAATGGCGATGGCTTTTTGTTTCACAACAATATTGCCTCAGACGGCGTTATCGAGCGTGAACTTGCCCTCCACGAATTCCCCGCTGCGGAAACGCTGTGGCAATGGTGGGCGCAGCACCGTGGACTGAACGACCAGCAAAATGCACTGGTTACGCAGGATTATTTCAGCGACGGCAGCGATAAAAATCCGCGCTATTACCAGCTGCTGGCCATCAACAAGACCATCGAGGCAATCGCTCGGGGCCAGAATCGCATTCTGCTGGTGATGGCCACCGGCACCGGCAAGACCTTTACCGCCTTTCAGATCATCTGGCGGTTGTGGAAATCCAAGGAGAAAAAGCGCATCCTGTTTCTTGCTGACCGCAATATTCTGGTCGACCAGACCATGACCAACGATTTCAAACCGTTTGGTTCGGCCATGACCAAGATCCAGAAGCGGCAGGCCAACAAGTCCTACGAGATTTATCTTTCCCTCTATCAGGCCGTTACAGGCAACGAGGAAGATAAAAACATCTACCGGCAGTTCAGCCCCGACTTTTTCGACCTCATCATTATTGATGAATGTCATCGGGGCAGCGCGGCTGCCGATTCGGCCTGGCGCGAAATCCTCGAATACTTCAGCTCCGCCACCCAGATCGGTCTTACCGCCACGCCCAAGGAGACTAAAGAAGTCTCCAACATTGACTACTTTGGCGATCCCGTCTATACCTACAGCCTCCGGCAGGGGATCGACGACGGCTTTCTGGCTCCTTACAAGGTCGTGCGCATCGATCTCGACCGGGATTTGACCGGTTGGCGGCCTGACAAGGGCATGATCGACAAATACGGCAACGAGATCGAAGATCGCATCTACAACCAGAAGGATTTCGACAAGGCCCTGGTCCTGGAGCAGCGCACCCGGCTGGTGGCAAAAAAGATCACCGAATTCCTCAGACAGACCAACCGCTTCGACAAGGCAATCGTCTTTTGCGAAAACATCGACCATGCCGAGCGCATGCGCCAGGCCCTGGTTAATGAAAACGCCGACCTGGTGGCGCAGAACAGCAAATACGTCATGCGCATCACCGGCGACAACGAAGAAGGCAAAGCAGAGCTCGACAACTTCATCTTCCCGGAGAGTAAATACCCGGTTATTGCCACCACCTCCAAGCTGATGACCACCGGCATCGATGCCCAGACCTGCAAGCTGATCGTGCTCGACCAGCGCATCCAGTCCATGACCGAGTTCAAGCAGATCATCGGGCGCGGCACCCGCATAAATGAAGACTATGGCAAGTACTATTTCACCATCATCGATTTCAAAAGGGCTACCGAGCTGTTTGCCGATCCCGATTTCGACGGTGATCCGGTGCAGATCTACGAACCCAAGGGGGATCAGTCACCGGTGCCGCCCGATGTACCCGATGAAGCAGAAGCTGGAGATGGCATCGTCTACCCGGAACCCGGAGAAGACCAGGCGTGGGCCGGTGTTGAGGAAGGCGCCAGCGTTCGCCGCTACGTCGTGGCCAATGTCAAGGTCAGGGTTGCCGCCGAGCGCGTCCAGTATTTCGACGCCAACGGTAAACTGATCACCGAATCCCTCAAGGATTACACCCGCAAGGCACTGGCCAGGGAATACGCATCCCTCGACGATTTCCTCCGCCGCTGGAGCCGCACCGAGAAGAAGCAGGCCATCATCGACGAACTCTCCGAACAAGGGGTGTTCTTCGATGCCCTCGCCGATGAGATCGGGCGGCAATCCGGCAAAGCATTCGATCCCTTCGATCTGGTTTGCCATGTCGCTTGGGATATGCCGCCTCTCACCCGAAAGGAGCGGGCAGAACAGGTGAAGAAGCGTAACTACTTCACCCAATACGGAGAGCAGGCCCGCCGCGTGCTGGACGCCCTTCTCGACAAATACGCCGATGAAGGCGTGGCCCACATCGAAGAGACGCAGATTCTCACCATTGCCCCCTTTACCAGATTCGGCACCCCGATGGAAATCATCCGCGCCTTTGGCGGACTGGATCGGTATCGGCAGGCGGTGCATGATCTGGAGGATGCGCTTTATGCCGGATAAACAGGGAATCTCACACGAAGGCACGAAGGGATAAAGAGGAATTGTCCACTTTCAAAGAAGGTCGCAAACGCATCGTCAACGGCAAACAAGACTTCGTGTCTTCGTGCCTTCGTGTGAACCAAAAAGGAAAATAACCATGTCCCTGACCACCCTGATCAAAGCCATTCAGGACATCATGCGCAAGGATGTCGGCGTCGATGGAGACGCCCAGCGCATCAGCCAGATGGTCTGGCTGATTTTCCTGAAGATCTTCGACGACAAGGAGCAGGAGTGGCAGCTCACCATGTCGGGCTATAAATCGCCGCTGCCTATCCGTTTCCGCTGGTCGAATTGGGCAAAGAACCCGGAAGGTGAAACAGGGGAAGACCTTATTACTTTCATCAATAATGAGTTGTTCCCGGCCTTGAAGAAACTGGCAACCACCGCCGGGGTTTCTCCGCACGGCAAGGTGATCGGCTCGGTGTTTGAGGATGCCTACAACTACATGAAATCGGGCCATCTTCTGCGTCAGGTGATAAACACCATCGAGATGGAAGTCGATTTCAACAAATCCGGCGACCGCCACCTGTTCAACGACATCTACGAAAAGATCCTCTCTGACCTGCAATCGGCCGGTAACGCGGGCGAGTACTACACTCCCCGCGCCGTCACCCGGTTTATGGTTGACATACTCGACCCCCAGCTCGGACAAACCATCCTCGACCCGGCCTGCGGCACCGGCGGCTTTCTCACCTGCGCTATCGAGCACCTGAACAAACAGGTCAAAACCGCCGACGACAGCAAGCGCCTGCAGGAGACCATACACGGCGTGGAGAAGAAACCCCTGCCGCACATGCTGGCCATAACCAACATGATGCTGCACGGTATCGACGTGCCCACCAACGTCCGCCATGAAAACAGGTTGGGAAGACGCCCCTTGAAAGATTATGGCCCGAGAGACCGCGTGGATATGATCATCACCAACCCGCCTTTCGGCGGCATGGAAGAAGACGGCATCGAATCCAACTTCCTGAAAAAATATCAGACTCGAGAGACTGCCGATCTCTTTATGGCGCTGATCATGCACCTGCTCAAGCACGACACCGGCAAGGCCGCCGTGGTGCTGCCCGACGGCTTTCTGTTCGGCGAAGGTGTCAAGACCACCCTCAAGCGCGAGCTGCTGGAAGAGTTCAACCTGCACACCATCGTGCGGCTGCCCAAGGGGGTGTTTGCCCCCTACACCAGTATCGCCACCAACATCCTTTTTTTCGAGAAAGGCGGGCCTACGAAAGATGTCTGGTTCTTCGCGCATCCTTATCCGGAAGGCTACAAGTCCTATTCCCGCTCCAAGCCCCTGACCATCGCCGAATTCGATCTCGAAAAGGCCTGGTGGGGCGGAGCCGAGCACAAAGGCCGCAAGACCACCGCGCAGGCCTGGAAGGTCTCGGCCGGGATGCTTGCCGAGCGCAACTACAACCTGGACTGCAAGAATCCCCACGAGGTGGAGGTCAACCACCGCGATCCGGATGAGTTGATTGCCGAATACCGGCAGATCGTCCACCAGCTCGAAGCGGCGCAACAGGCATTGAAAACTGAATTGATGGCATGCCTGGGGGATAAAGCATGAGTGAAGATCATCGACAGTCAAGAGGGCGAAAAAAGCCGCAGGCCTCATTCCCGGTGGCCGGAAGCAAACAAGATTTACCGATGGATTACCAATCCACCCTGACCGACCTGAAACAGCTAATAGCTAACGAGCGACTACATGTAACGCTCTCCGCCAACGCGGCAATGGTCCTGCTCTATTGGGATATCGGACAAACCATTCTTGATCGGCAGGATCAACAGGGCTGGGGAGCCAAAATCATTGATCGGCTCTCCGAAGACCTGAAAGAAGCCTTTCCGGAAATGAACGGCTTTTCTCCGCGAAACCTGAAATATATGCGCAAATTAGCCAGTGAATGGCCCGACCGAGAAATAGTGCAACGCACCGTTGCACAAATTCCATGGCGCAGCAATCTGGCTCTGTTGGATAAACTCACCGACAGCGACACCCGCCTATGGTATGCCGAAAAGACTATTGAGAATGGATGGTCAAAAGACATTCTCGCCATGCAGATCGAAAGTTGCCTGCATGAACGCCAGGGCAAGGCCGCCAACAATTTTGCCCTCACGATGCCGCCGCAGGATTCGGATATGGCCGCGCAAATCTTCAAAGACCCCTACCTGTTTGATTTTCTCGGCACTGCCGACACCCGCAAGGAACGCGAGGTCGAACAGTCGCTGGTCAATCATATTCAGAAATTTCTTCTTGAGCTCGGAACCGGGTTTGCTTTTGTCGGTCGTCAGATTCTGCTGGAAGTCGGCAATCAGGATTTCCGGTTGGACCTGCTTTTCTACCACCTCAAGCTGCGCTGCTATGTGGTGATCGAACTTAAGGCCGTCCCTTTTGATCCCGGATTTACCGGCACGCTGAACCTCTATCTTTCCGCCGTCGACGACCTTTTGCGCCATCCCGACGACAAACCCACCATCGGCCTGCTGCTCTGCAAAAGCAAAAACGATCTGGTTGTGGAATACGCCCTCGATGGATATCGACGTCCCATGGGCGTTGCCCAATGGGAAAGTCAGCTCACCCGAAGCCTCCCGGAGGACCTCAAAGGCTCCCTGCCGACAATTGAAGAGATCGAGAAGGAACTGGAGGGCGATGATGAGTAACGGGCAGGTCTCACACGAAGACACGAAGGCACGAAGAAAAGAATTGGCCTCACGCGAAGCCGCGAAGGCGCGAAGGGGTGAAAATATTCGTCATGACCACGCAGAGTGGGATCCAGGTTCGCCCTCCTTCGTGCCTTCGTGTCTTCGTGTGAATGAACTGCTGGAACAGCACTTCGATACCGCCTTTGCAGCGCCTGAAGGCATCGCCAGGCTGCGCGAGTTGATCTTGACGCTGGCCATGCAGGGCAAGCTGGTGGCGCAGGACCCGAATGATCCGCCCGCCAGCGAACTGCTGAAGGAGATCGAGGCCGAGAAACAGCGGTTGGTGGAGGCGGGTATTTTCAGAAACAACGACGACAAATTATCAAATGGAAGTATCTGTCCGTTTGAACTTCCCCAAGGGTGGGAATGGGCAACGGTTCAGCAACTCGGTTTTGTGTTGGGTGGAAAACGACTACCAAAAGGCCATCCCTACTCTGAAACCCCAACAAACTTCAGATACTTGACTGTCACCAACATGAAGAATGCAACAATCATCGACAATGACGTTAAGTACATCACTCATGAAACGCACGAGGAGATAAAGAAATACGTTATTTCGAGGGCTGACATTTATATTACTATCGCTGGGACTATAGGCGCCGTTGGAATTATTCCTGAACACTGCGATGGCATGAATTTGACCGAAAATGCTTCCAGACTCGTTTTCTTTGGTTGTGACAAATTATTCTTAGTGCACTTACTAAATTCTGGAATAGTCCAAGACCAATTCGCTGTTTTAACTAACAAAATGGCGCAGCCGAAACTATCGCTTAGAAGCATTTTAAGCACAGGCGTTCCCGTCCCCCCCCTCGCCGAACAACACCGCATTGTCGCCCGCATCGACCAATTGATGTCCCGTTGTGATGCGCTGGAAAAGCTGCGCAAGGAGCGGGAGGAGAAGCGGCTGGCCGTTCACGCCGCCGCCATCAAACAACTGCTCGACGCGCCGGACGGCTTGGCCTGGGATTTCATCCAACAGCACTTCGGCGAACTCTACAACGTCAAGGAAAACGTCGCCGAACTGCGTAAGGCCATCCTCCAGCTCGCCGTCATGGGCCGCCTCGTTCCCCAAAACCCCAACGACCCGCCAGCCAGCAAGCTACTGAAAGAGATCGAAGTCGAAAAACAGCGGCTGCTTAAAGAAGGCAAAATCAAAAAGCCCAAACCCCTGCCGCCCATCAAGCCGGAGGAAGTGCCCTCCGAACTGCCGCGGGGGTGGGAGTGGGTGCGATTGGGTGATATATCACTTTCAAGCGATTCCGGGTGGAGTCCGCAATGCTTGCCTGAAGCACGTTCGCAGAGTCAATGGGGGGTGTTGAAGGTGAGTGCCGTGTCTTGGGGTAAATTCAACCCCGATGAAAATAAAGCATTACCTCCCGACAAAGCTCCGCGCCCCGAATGTGAGGTAAAGGCTGGGGACTTCCTGCTTTCACGAGCCAATACGGATGATCTTGTAGCAAGGAGCGTTATCGTAGAAGAAACGCCAGAAATGCTAATGATGAGCGATAAAATCGTTCGTTTTCAGCTGTCACCACATATCAGCAAGCACTATGTGAATGTAGTTAATGGCGTGGATTTTTCTCGAACCTATTACATCTCGAATGCTTCGGGAACAAGCAGCTCGATGAAAAATGTAAGCCGAAAGGTAATGTCAGAGCTTCCGGTTCCACTTCCGCCAATTAATGAACAACACCGCATCGTCGCCCGCATCGACCAGTTGATGACCCTGTGCGATTCGCTGGATCAACAGATCAACGCCGCCAGCGGCAAACAGAACGAGCTGCTCAACTCCGTGATGGCGGGGGTATAGACGATGAAGCGAACCCTCTCAACCGTCATGCCCGCGCAGGCGGGCATACAGAATCAAAACCACTGGGTTCCCGCTCCCCGTCTGCACGGGGACAGGCATGCGGGAATGCCAGGTTTGGTTTTCCTTCGTGGCTTCATGACTTCATGTGAGGCAAAGCCTTGTCCGATCTGATTCCCAAACATGGCGGTTACCGTAAACTGAAGAGCTTCCAGATGGCGCAACTGGTCTATGACATAACCGTGCGCTTCTGCGATCGTTACGTGGATCGTTTCAGCCTGACAAAGGACCAGATGGTGCAGGCGGCGCGGAGCGGGGTGCAGAACATCGCCGAAGGCTCGCAGGCCTCGGCGACATCGAAAAAGACCGAACTCAAGCTCACCCAGGTGGCCCGCGCCAGCCTGGAGGAGTTGAAGCTCGACTACGAGGATTTTCTGCGCCAGCGGGGGCTTACACAGTGGGTGCGGGAAAACCCGCTCCGGCAGGCGCTGATCGACCGGCGGTGTCAAACCGCCGACGAAGTGGCGGCCTGGGTTTTGGGGGTGGCGAAAAAAAGTGGACGATGTGGACAGAATGGACAGCTTGGACAAAATGCTGAAATGTCCACCGAGTCCACAACGTCCACGCTGTCCACCAAGACTTACCCAGCGCTTTCGGCCAATGCCGCCTTGGTGCTGCTGGCGGTGGCCTGTTCGCTCCTCGACCGCCAGGTCGAACGCCTGGCTCAGGATTTTGAAAACGAGGGCGGTTTCACCGAACGGTTGTACAAGGTGCGTACCGCCAAGCGGAGGAACCAGCCATGATCAAGCCCTCCACCTGCCAGCCACCCTACACCATCACCCCGGAGATCCTGAACCGGGTCGCCGCGATCAGCGAGGCCATCGGGCGGTTGACCGTGCTCACCGATCAGGCGAAAGCCTTGCGTCTACGGCGCATCAACCGTATCCGCACCATTCACGGCTTGCTGGCTATCGAGGGCAACACCCTGAGCGAGGCGCAGATCACCGCGATTCTCGACGGCAAGCGGGTCATCGCCTCGCCCCGCGAGGTGCAGGAGGTGAAAAACGCCCTGGCCGCCTACGACCGGTTCGACACCTGGAAGCCCGAGGCGGAAAAGGACCTGCTGGAGGCGCACCGGGTTCTGATGTCCGGCCTGATCGACGAGGCGGGTAAGTATCGGCACGGCGGCGTGGGGGTAATGGCGGGACAGCAGGTGATCCACATGGCACCGCCCGCCGACCGGGTGCCGCATCTGATGGCCGACCTGTTCGGCTGGTTGGCCGCAACCGACGCCCACCCGCTTATCGCCAGCTCGGTCTTTCACTACGAATTCGAATTTATCCACCCCTTTGCCGACGGCAACGGCCGCATGGGGCGGCTGTGGCAGAGCCTGATTCTTGCCCGCTGGAATCCCCTATTCGCCGACATTCCGGTGGAAAGTGATCTTCGAGCACCAGGCCGAGTATTACCAGGCTATTCAGGAAAGCACCCGAAAGACCAATTCCGCGCCCTTCATCGCCTTCATGCTGCGGAGGGTCTTGCATACCGTGACCACCTTCGCCCCCC
>JAGXHH010000050.1 GCA_024636355.1 Desulfobacteraceae bacterium
GCTTTGATTACACCTGTGTCGATTCGGTCCAGGCCCTGAGGAAGCACCAGCGTGCCCTGACCCGCGAAGGGCAGGTACGCCATGGAAATACCCGCCACGAAAAAGACGATCGTCATCAGGTAGATGACCCGCGCCACTGGGTGCTGGGCTTCGATAACCGGGACAAGCTGGATTTCTATAAAAAGCAGGCACAGGAACTTGCCGAACAGCTCGAAGAAAATAAAAGACTGGCGAAAGAGCTTCGCGAAAAAGAAGAAGGGGCCGAAAAACGGGCCCTGTCCTGCCAGACCCTGGTCAACATGCAATGGGAGGAAATCGATATTGCGCCCATAATTGACCGGATTAACACCATCGATAAACAGCTGGAAGAGATTCGCCGGGGCAACCAGGCGCTTCAACAGATCCAGCAGCGTATCGAGGGCGCGCGCAGCGAACTTATAAAAGTGAATCAGGCACAGCAGGACCGCCGCCTCGATGCCCGCCAGGTGGAAAAGGATATCCTGGAGAAGACCAGCGAATTGAACGTATTGAAGTCATATTCCGCCGACCGGACACTTTCCCCGGAACAGCGCGAGGGGCTTGCAGCACGATGGCGCGCCCTGGAAGAAAAATCATCGCTGGATAAACTGGACAAGCAAATGGGTCTTCTCGAACGCCGGCTGAACGGGGAAATCCGCAGCTTGACCGACGAGCGGTACAGCCTGGAAAAAGAAATCGAAAACCGTTTCGCCGATTTCAAGCGGCGCTGGCCGGCCGAATCGAGCGATCTGGATGCCACGCCGGCCAGCGCTGCCGATTTTCTGGCCAAACTGCATCGGCTGGAGGTGGACGGACTTCCCCGGCATGAAAAACGATTTTTCGATCTGCTCAAGGACCAGAGCCACCAGAACCTGGCATCCCTCAACTCCCACCTGCGCCAGGCGCGAAACCAGATCCGGGAACGAATGGAACTGGTCAACGAGGGGCTGCAGCACGCCGAATTCAATCGGGGATCCTACCTGCGCATCGATGTCATCGACCGCCAACTGGTCGAGGTCCAGGATTTCAAGCGCCTTGTTCATGAAGCCTTAAGCCATGCCTGGATCGAGGACCGCGAAACGGCGGAACGCCGATTCGGAATCCTGCGGCGCATTGTCGAACGCCTGGCCGATCCGGACCCGCAACAGCGACGCTGGCGAGAGGCGGTCCTGGACGTGCGCCAGCATGTGGAGTTCATTGCCAGGGAACTGGGGGCGGAAGGAGAGGAAATCGAAATATACCGCAGCGGCGCCGGTAAATCCGGTGGACAGCGCCAGAAGCTCGCCACCACCTGCCTGGCCGCAGCCCTCCGGTACCAGCTCAGCGGCACCGATCACAAGAGCCCGGCATACGCCCCCGTGATCCTGGACGAAGCCTTCGATAAGACCGACAATGAATTCACGGCACTGGCCATGAATATCTTCATCAGTTTCGGCTTCCAGATGGTGGTCGCCACCCCGCTAAAATCCGTCATGACACTGGAGCCTTTCATCGGCGGGGCCTGTTTTGTCGATATCAACGAACGGCAGCGATCCGGCGTCCTCCTGATTGAATACGACGATGACCGAAAACGCCTGAATCTCCCGGAGCAGACCCGTGACGATGCGGAAATTGCAGTTTCCTGATACCGTTCGAGAAGCCTTGCGGCGACGCTACGCACGCCAAAAGAAGGATTGGCTCGACGGCGGCGGCGACTGGCCCATGACGGTGACCCTCGGACAAGTGAGCGAATCCGATGCGCTACGTCAAACCGGTTATGTTCGCGACTGGATTCGCGCCTGGCAGGAATGGAACGGGCCCGGCACCCTGGAGTGGACAGAACGCCTCTGGCGGACCATCGGCGCCCAGCAACTTCCCGGCCGCCTTCTTCTCACCTCGCCGGAAGAAGTATCCGCATGGGTGGGGGAAGAACATCGCTGGCGATCGGCGCGGGACCGGTACCGGAGATTGACCAGTCGATGGCCGTTGCTGAGGCATCGTCTTTACCGTCATTTCGATGTACTTGCCGATTATGCCGACCCGGACATCGATCGGCTCGAATCATTACTCGACTGGCTGAACTATAATCCGCAGTCCAATCTTTATCCGCGCCAGTTGCCGATTTCCGGGCTCGACAGCAAATGGCTGGAATCCCGCCGGGGTCTGGTTACGGACCTGGTGACCGCAATGCAGGGAAATGATCCGGATGGAACGGAATTTCATCAGTGCTGCGGTCTGCGGCCGCCGCCGACGTTGGTTCACCTGCGAATACTCGATCCGGCGCTTCGACAGCAGGTGGGCGGACTCGGGGACATTACCGCTCCCATCGGCGAAATCGCCGGACTCGCACTTTCTGTTAAGCGCCTGTTCATTGTCGAAAATCTGCAGACAGGCCTGGCCTTTGAGGATATGGTCGGCGCGGTGGTCGTCATGGCCCTCGGGTATGGCGTGGATATACTCGCCCGCCTGGATTGGATCCGGGACGCCGAATGCGTTTACTGGGGCGACATCGACACCCACGGGTTTGCCATTCTAAACCGTGCCCGCACCCACCTGCCCCGTCTCAAATCCCGGCTCATGGACGAAACTACTCTCCTTGATCATAAATACCTATGGGTCGAAGAAAGGCTGCCCCATACAGCCGATACCCTCCCCCTCCTGACCGATGAAGAGGAGATCGTGTATCGCGGACTCAAGCAAAATCAATGGGGGTCAAATGTGCGACTCGAACAGGAAAGGCTCCCCTGGCCCGAGGTGTGGCCGGTGTTGAAATACTGATCCCGATATATTGCAAGCGGATCTTGTCTTCAGGCACTATATTCAGCACATCCTATAACCAGGGCTTCTATGCCACCGTTTTTTTGGCAGACGTGAACGTACTCGTGCACGGATCGGCTTTTCGAAAAACCTGAAAGTTATTAACTGAACAGTTATTACAATGATAGAATCGTAGGTTGGGCTGAGCCATCGTTGGGCTTCGCTGAATTGAATCAGTTGGAGACGGCACAACTTTTGGAACCTCATCGAACAGCGAAGCCCAACGGTCATTGGCCGCTCAACCCAACCTACGGCAGCTCTTTATCTCTTAACCAGAGATCCCGTGAAATCTGCTGAACCAATACGAATTTAAGGATCGGTCTATATGAACAGCGAACAGCGACAGCCGCCCCCTTCTGTCTTTCGCCCTGATCAGCTCGGGCCGATCCTGTTTATCACCATGATTTTTTTTCTCACCTTTGTTTCCCGGGTGCTGATTTCGCCGCTGATGCCGAAAATCGAGGAATCCCTTGGTCTGACGCATACCGAATCCGGGGCTCTCTTTTTGTTTATGGCCGTGGGTTATGTCATTTCCCTGATCGGTTCCGGATTTGTCTCCGCCCGTATCTGCCACAAGAAAACGATCGTTCTTGCCGCCTGCGGCGTCGGTCTGGGGCTGTGCATGGTGTCGCTTTCCGGCAGCATCTGGAGTCTGCGGGGGGCCGTGTTTGCCGTGGGACTCGCCGCCGGCCTGTACCTGCCGTCCGGGATCACCACATTGACTGACATGATCGACGCCCGGCAATGGGGCAGAATGATCTCGCTGCATGAATTGGCGCCGAACTTAGGATTCATTACTGCACCCCTCATTGCCGAAATGCTCTTGATTTTTATGCCCTGGCGGGGGGTTCCGCTGGTTCTCGGTATTGTCGCCATCGGATTGGGCCTCCTGTTTGCGGCCTTCGGAAAAGGCGGCGATTTCCCCGGAAAAATACCGGATATCAACGCGTCCCGGGCACTGTTTGCCATCCGGGACTTCTGGATCATGGTCGTCCTGTTCGGCCTGGCGATCAGCGGCACCATGGGCATCTACATGATGCTCCCCCTTTACCTGGTCAACGAAGTCGGCCTTTCCAGCGAATTCGCCAATACCCTGATCTCGATGTCCCGGCTGCTCGGAATGGGCGCATCTCTGCTCAGCGGGTGGGCAACCGACCGGTTCGGCCCCCGCAGAACCCTCATGGTCATACTCGGCATGATCGGAACCAGCACGATCCTGCTCGGTGCGGCACAGGGCAAAGTATTTGTCCTGACCATGCTATTTATCCAGGCATCCTTTGCGACGACATTCTTTCCCGCCGGCTATGCCGTGCTTTCCGCTGTCGGCCCGCCCGAATACCGGAACGTTGCCGTTTCGTTCACAGTTCCATTCGCCTTTATTTTCGGCGGGGGAATTGCACCGACTCTTATCGGCCTGACCGGGGATGCGGGTTCGTTTGGGGCCGGCATTGCCCTCATCGGCATCCTGATCGCCGCAAGCGCCATCCTGCCGAGATTCCTGGCCTGCCGGGTCAGATAAATAGCCTGAGGTTTCTTTTGCTTGACACTTCGGCATTTTAGGAAAACTATTGTGACTGAATGATTCGAACTCACCAAAGACCTACAGACGAATGGAACCTTTGAATGACCAGGCAGCTCATCTATTCGCTCATCGCCGCCCTTGCCATTGGTTTGGCGGTATTCGCCCTGATCTGGTTCACCACATTTCACCCAAAACCCATCGAGACCGTGCCGACAGCCTGCACCGGAGGGCCGCCACTTCTTGAATCCGGCCAGACGGTTCGGGTGCTCAACTGGAATGTCCAGTTCATGGCGGGCAAAGACTACTACTTTTTTTACGAGGGCGGATCTGACGTTCGGCCGGAATCGGCTGACATCGATAAGACGCTGGATGCCGTGGCCGAAATCATCCTGAATGAAGATCCGGATATCGTCTTGCTCCAGGAAGTCGATGTCGGCGCCAAGCGCACCGATTACGGAAACCAGGTGGAAGACCTGCTCGAACGGCTGCCGGACACCTTTTATCCCTGCCGTTCTTCCGCGTATTACTGGAAAGCCGCATACGTCCCCCACGCCCGAATCAAGGGAGCGGTCGGCATGAAACTTGTCACACTATCCAAATACCGCATCGATTCCGCCACCCGGTACCGATTGCCGCTGATCCCTGAAGGCATGATCCGCCAGCAGTTCAACCTGAAACGGGCGGTGCTCGAAACCACCCTGCCGGTCGAGGGAGGCGGAAATTTCGCCGTGCTCAACACCCATTTTTCGGCCTTCGCCCAGGGAACCGACACCTTGGAACGGCAGGTTGCCAGGATCAAAGACATTATGGACCGGTTGTCGAAAAACAACATTGCGTGGATTGCAGGCGGGGATTACAACCTGCTGCCTCCCGGGCCGGCATACACGCGGCTTTCCGGGGAAGAAAAGGCCGATTACCGCCCCCAGAGCGAAATCATTCCACTCTTCAATGCCTATAAAGCGGTCCCCAGCCTCGACGAGGTAAACAGTGACAATTACGAAAACTGGTACACCCATTTTCCCAATAACCCGGCGATCAAAAAACCGGACAAAACCATCGATTTCATATTTTACAGCGAGTCCGTATCCTTAGGCAGCCATCACGTCCGACAGAAGGATACCCTCAATATTTCCGACCACCTGCCGGTGGTGGCGGAATTTATTATTCCCTGAAATGTTTAGATGAAAGTGAAATCAACCACTGAGGCCACAGCTATCACAGAGATAAACCATTTTAAATAAGGTGCAGTTCTCTGTGAACTCTGAGCCTCTGTGGTTTAAACGGACTTTTAATAAGGGCATTAAGATTAAGAGCAAGATTAAGATTGATGGACTCGTAAAAAATCTAAATCTCTCGCAAAGACGCAAAGAACGCCAAGGTAAGTGCATAATATTAATTATTTTCTTTGCGGCCTTTGCGTCTTTGCGAGAAAAAAATACTTTTTTAGAGCAAGCAAATCGGTCATCTGCAATTTGGAAAGTATTTCAAATCTGATTAAGGATACACCATGACTGTATCGGAATCATCATTTCCTGCCCCGGCCGCGGATGAAATTCTCCGGGAACTTATCCGGTTCGATACCACCAACCCGCCGGGAAACGAAAAGGCGTGCATTGATTATATTAAATCCCTCATGGATGCGGCAGGATTTGAAACCCGGCTGCTGGCCCGGGACGACAACCGGCCGAACCTGATTGCCCGGATGCCCGGAAAACAGGAACAGCGCCCCCTTCTGATGTACGGGCATGTCGACGTGGTCCCGACTGTAAAGCAGAACTGGCAGCATCCGCCTTTCGGCGGTGACCTGATCGACGGCGAAATCTGGGGGCGCGGGGCGCTGGACATGAAATCAGGCGTGGCCATGATGATTGCCGCCATGTTAAAGGCCCGGGCCGAAGGATTCGTTCCGGCCGGCGACATCGTCTTTGCCGCCCTGTCAGATGAGGAAGCCGGCGGGGATTACGGCGCCCGGTTTCTCGTCGACTCCCATCCGGAACTCTTTGAAAACATAAAATTTGCAGTCGGTGAATTCGGCGCCGCCAGCATGTATATCGGCAATCGGACGTTCTATCCGGTCCAGGTTTCCGAAAAACAGATCTGCTGGATCAGGGCCATTTTCAAGGGGCCGGGCGGCCACGGATCGATGCCGGTCAAAAACGGCGCCATGACGAACCTCGGCCGGTTTCTTCAGAAACTGGACCGCACCCCCCTTCCGGTGCGCATTACGCCGGTAGTCCGGCAGATGATAGAAGAGCTTTGCGCCGGTCTGCCGCAACCCGCTGCATTCGTTCTCCGCTGCCTGCTAAACCCCCGGCTGACTGACCTGACGCTGGCCTTGCTTGGCGACCGCGGCAGGATCTTCCGCCCGCTGCTTCGCAACACCGTCAGTCCGACCATCGTATCCGGCGGGGAAAAGGTAAACGTGATCCCTTCCGAGATCACCCTGCACCTGGACGGCCGGATTGTGCCCGGCAGCACCCCCGCCGAACTGGTCGAACAACTGGGCAGGATGGCGGGCCGAACGGCCGATTTTGAGATCCTGCGCACGGATGCCGGCCCCGGTGAGCCCGACATGGGAATGTTCGACCTGCTTTCCGGGATTCTGCGCGATGCCGATCCGGGCGCAACCCCCGTGCCGATGCTTCTGCCCGGCGTGACAGACGCCCGCTTCTTCTCTCTTCTCGGCATCCAGACCTACGGTTTCAATCCCCTGAAACTGCCCCGGGATTTTAATTTTTTCAGCCTTATCCACAATGCCGATGAACGCGTTCCCGCCGACGCGGTAAAATTCGGCTCCCGCGCCCTTTTCGAACTCATATGCCGCTACGGGAAATAATACATTTCTTCCGTATTCAGCAATTTCCGGTGAACGTCGAAAGGCTCTGTAGGAGCGGGCCATGCCCGCGATGGCGGATGCATTTTTCGCGGGCATGGCCCGCTCCTACGTGGGTCATCCGTTAATCACAAACACATTTCACCGAGAATTGCTGTTCCGTATTCGACAATTCGAAATCCATGTTTAAACTTTTTCTAGTATCGAAAGTATCGGAATAGAGATTTGACTTCCTTCTAAGCGGTGAATTGCATTAACGAAAAAGCGATTTTGCGACACCCGTGGTGTGATCTTAACTATATGACTTCCGTAAAAAGGGAGTAAACTTCGGCACCGCTTGAACAGGAATCAACACCGCCCTCGCCCAAACTACTGATATTAAGAAAAGGTGGTTGAAATGGGAAAATCTACTGTAAGCACACGAAGGGAACCCCGACCAATCCCCAGGAGCGCCCTTTTGAGGGCGACAACTTCAAAAGAATATATGAAAGAAGCCCTGAATCACGCCGGGATCACGATTAATGGAAACCGCCCTTACGACATTCGGGTCCATAATGACGATTTCTACGATAGAGTGGTCCGTGAAGGGGAGCTGGGGGCCGGCGAATCCTACATGGACGGCTGGTGGGATTGCGCTGCGATAGACCAGTTTTTAGACCGGGTGTTCCGGGCGGACATGAGCCAGTATTTCAGAGGCAACTGGAAATTCTACCTGCACACCCTGAAGTCGCGGATGCTCAATCTCCAGGCAAATGAACGTGCCTACACGGTCGGAGAGCAGCATTACGATGTCGGAAACGATTTATACCGGGACATGCTCGACAAGCGCATGGTCTACACCTGCGGCTACTGGGACGGTGCGGAAACATTAGACCAGGCCCAGGAAGCCAAGCTCGATCTGGTCTGCAGAAAAATCGAACTGGAACCGGGCTTGACCGTACTGGATCTGGGATGCGGATGGGGGAGTTTCGCCCGATATGCCGCCGAAAAATACGGGGCCCGGGTCACCGGGGTGACCGTTTCCAAAGAGCAGGTGGAACTGGGAAACCGGATGTGCAAGGACCTGCCGGTGGAAATCCGGCTGGAGGATTACCGCAACGTTTCCGGAAAATACGACCGGGTCATCTCGATCGGCATCATGGAACACGTCGGCTATAAAAATCATCGCAATTACATGGAAACAGTGAACCGCTGCCTGAAGGACGACGGCATCGCGTTTGTTCATACCATCGGGAGCAATCGCAGCATTACCATCAGCAACCCCTGGACCACCAAATACATCTTTCCCAACGGCATGCTCCCGTCTATCGCCCAGATCGGAACGGCAATGGAGGATCTGTTCGTCATGGAGGACTGGCACAATTTCGGTCCCGATTACGACAGGACCCTGATGGCCTGGTACGCCAACTTCGAAAAATCATGGCCGGAACACCGGGAAAAATACGGTGACCGGTTCTACCGCATGTGGAAATTCTACCTGCTCAGTTCGGCGGCGATGTTCCGCTCCCGAACGGCGCAACTCTGGCAGATCACCATGACCAAGCCCGGTCGCAGACAACCGGCTTGCCGGAACATTTAAGCCTTGATCGAAGAGGATGTCATCATCATAGGGGGCGGACCGGCCGGCTCGACATGCGGCTGGAAGCTGAAGGCCTGCGGCATCGATGCCCTGATCCTGGACAAACAGCCGTTTCCCCGCGCAAAACTCTGCGCAGGCTGGATTACGCCCAGGGTTTTAAAAAATCTGGGAATCGTTCCGGCAGATTATCCGGGAAGCCTCGTTTTTTACAATCGGATCACCTTTTATTTCAAGGGTCTTCCCTTGCCGATCCGCACGCACCAGTATGCCATCCGCCGCTATGAATTCGACGATTTCCTGCTGTCACGGTCCGGGGCGCGCACCAGCCGGCACAACGTGAACTCCATCCGCAGAGAAGACGACTGCTTCATTATTGACGACAAGTACCGGTGCCGTTACCTGGTGGGAGCCGGCGGCACCCACTGCCCGGTCTACAAAACGTTCTTCCGACAAACACATCCCCGGGAGGACAACCGCCGGATTGCCACCGCGGAGATCGAATTTCCCTATGCACTCAAAGATACCAGCTGTTACCTCTGGTTTTTCGATGACGGCCTGCCCGGCTATTGCTGGTATGTGCCCAAGAAAAACGGGTACCTCAACCTCGGCATCGGCGGGAAAGCGGAATCCTTGAAGCGAAACGGGACTACGATCCGGGATCACTGGCAGAGATTTGTAAAACGCCTGGAAGAAAAGCGGCTGGTCTCCGGTGTGCCTGAACCCAGAGGCCACATTTATTATCTGAGACAGAGAGCCGATCATGTACAGATCGGCAATGCCTTTATCACCGGCGATTCCGCCGGGCTGGCCACGCTCGATATGGGGGAAGGGATCGGCCCGGCCGTGGAAAGCGGACTGGCAGCCGCCAACTCTATTTTAACCGGCCGGACCTATTCCCTTGACCATGTCACCCGGTTGAGCGCCCCGCAGATTATCCGGTATTTTTTCCTGAGGCAGAAGCTCTGAAGAAGAAAAACCTTGAACCTGCCCGCGTCAGGGTCTACTCAAAGGCGAATACGTCCTTTTTGGCAATCACCGGGCTGTTACGATGCAGCATGACTTAAAAAAGGCCGCCATCGTCTTCTTGCATTTCCCGTTCGAATTCCTGTTCCCGGGTATCATACCCATCTTCGTAGTAACCGCGCTCCCGGCGTTCATCATATTGTTCATCACGAAACCGCTCCTCGCGGACATCCTCGGCAGTCTGTTCCGTGAGCTGCCATTTCCCATCCGGAGCTGTCTTGTAAGCCACCCGTTCCAAGCTCTGGTCCTCGCCTTCCGGCTTTTGCACCTCAATATCGAGACTCCGGTATGTTCTGCCTTCCTGCTCCCAGGTATCGGTCGGGGTCACCTGGTAGGTCACGCCAGAGTCGGACGTCCAGGTTTCCGTCTGGCCGGTCGGCGTATTTTCGAGCACATCATAGACGTTCTTCTGATCTTCTTCCGTGAGCTGAGATCCGGCAAAATACCCAACGGCACCCCCGAGA
>JAGXHH010000051.1 GCA_024636355.1 Desulfobacteraceae bacterium
CGGCTTTTTTCCACCCTCCGGTAGTGCACCGCGATGGAAAATTTCTTCCGTTCAATCTGGGCGCCCGGCATGTTGGCCACCATCGCCTGAAGCGATTTTTCCGCGAGTTCCAGAGCCGGCAGAAATTCTGCGCCCTGCTGGGAGGCAATGCGCCGACCCGCGGGGCCGGCGATGTCAAAGCCGTGGCTGCCCGCATAGAATAGATTGTCAATACCCACGAGCCCTTTGACATCGCTTAAGTCCCGGCCGCTTATCACCGCCACGGTGCACTGATTGGCAAGCGCTGTCACCGCACTGCGCATTTCATCGGATAGGATCGCCAGTTCGGGCCGCTCAACAATCGGCGTCAGGGTCCCATCATAGTCAAGAGCAACAAAGGGGCGTTTGGCTGTGAGCAGTCTCCGGATATCATCCATGGACCCAAGGGCCGAGGGGATGACCTCCATATCATGCTCCCATATGGGCGGTTTTCCCTCCACGGTAAGCTCGGAAAGCATGCTCACCACGATATCGGCCCCGTTTTCCTTCAAAGCCTCGGCGTGGCCGATTCGATCCACGCCAACGACGCAGCCGAAATTTCCGCGCTTTCCGGCCTGAACGCCGGAGATCGCATCTTCGAATACTACGGCACGGTCTGGGGTTGAGCCGACGCGCCGGGCGGCTTCCAGGAAAATGTCGGGCTCCGGTTTGCCGTTGAGGCCAAGTTGGGCTGAAACGACGCCGTCGACCCGGGCATCGAATAAATCCTCAATGCCGACAGCCTTCAGCACGGCCCGGCAGTTTTTGCTGGAAGAAACCACCGCCGTCTGAAAGCCCTTTTCTTTCAACCGGCGGAGAAATTCCACAGCGGCCTCATATGCTTCCACGCCATGGGTTTCCAGATGATCGTTAAATATCTGATTTTTCCGGTTCCCGAGACCGCAGACTGTCTCTGCATCCGGTGGGTCGTCCGGGCTGCCGTAGGAAAGATCAACCCCGCGAGATTCCAGAAAGCTCTTGACGCCGTCATAGCGCGGCTTGCCGTCGACATAGGTGTTGTAATCCGAGCCTGTGTCAAAAGGCTCCCATGACTTGCCTTCGCCCGCTGCCCGGCTTTCGAGAAACTCATCAAAAAGTCTCTTCCAGGAAGCGGCGTGCACTTTGGCCGTCTTCGTAACCACCCCGTCCAGATCGAACAGGACGGCATCGTATTTTTCCCTGGTGATATCTATGACAGGCGGTTTGCAGAGCATATTGTCTCTCCTTTGTACGATACCCGCCGTTTCATTCTGATTGCTCCTCCGGGGGGATCGTTTCCCCTGCCGCCCCGAAGTTATAAATGCTGGCGATCACCCCGCCGATGAGCCATCCGAGAACAAAGGTTTCAATGATGCCCATGACCGCCTCCCACCAGGGGATGTCCATTCGGATGATCGGTTCGACATCGAGCCCGTGGAGGAGACTGTTGAAAAAGAAAATGGTGTTTTCCCTGCCGACGGTCCACATGACGAGAATGCACCCGAAATAAAGCAGGGCGCCCGTAATGCCCCATGCCATGGAAAACCGCCAGATGCTGATCCGGTTCATTTCTTCTCCCTGTCCCTGTTTTCAAGGGTTTTCTTGCGACGATTATTGCCGCCTTTCGGCATTGTCCGCATCATGATCAGATGTGCGGCGAAAACAGCCAGGAGCAGAAAGAAAAACGTTCCGTCCCCGGTCGCCCCCATCGCCGGCAAGAGGAAAATCAGCAGCAGGGGAACCACGCATGCAATAAACATTTTTAAATGGTGACTCATCCGGAACTCCTCACCGCCCCATCATGCCATGCCCCATCATATCTCCCATGCTCAATGCATGCTGGATAGTCCACAAATCCGAGTGAAAGGCTCAGAAGAATAAAAATAATGGCCGGCTTGATGTTCATGCTGAACCTCCTCATTTAAGTGGCAACTGAATTTAAGTGGCAACTGACCATTAATCGATGCCGCCGTTTTTGACCTGAAAGCGGTCAATCCCAATGCCGTCGCCTGGGTGGATGACCGCACGCCACAGGAAATCATCGAAAGCATCGAAAAACAGGGCCGCATCGTTTCAGAATCGCTGGCCAGACTCATGGTGCTGCTGACGGAACCGAATTGAGGCGGCCATAAGGAACCATGAGAAAAATACTCCAAGCATCGATTGCCCCTCTGCGCGCCTGAAATTACATCATGAAGCCACGAGAGTCGGGATTATTTTTGCAACCATGCCAGGGCGGCATCTGCGTCTTCGGGGGGAAAATACTGAGCCTGGATGCCGCCGAACAGACCAAACAGGGATACCCAGGTACTCTGAGTATTCTCTTTTCCGATCACCGCCATTTTAGCCAGTTTATCGCTGACCAGTTTGGCAAAACGCAGGTTTTCGTAGAGGCTTTCGGCACCCATTAACCCCGGGGCAGCCTCGTAGGCCACCAGGAGGCGTACCGCCCCGTAATTCCGGAACCGATGTTCAATCAGCTTGACCAGTTCCCGGGTTTCATCATCGGAAATTTCTTTCTGCACCCGCAACCCCACGAGCGGGCCATCCGATACCTTCATAAGTTCAAACATCGCAAAATTCCTTTTGAACCCGCCGCCCGTCAGTTGGACAGTGAACGCAGAGCCTTGCAGGCAAATGGCGGATTGCAGGCCGAGGATTAAAGAACCTATTTCGGTTCAGCCCTGGAGGTCTTTCTTTTTCGCTTCGAATTCCTCCTTGTCGATCTCACCCCTGGCGTAGCGTTCCTTCAATATATCGATGGCCTGCCCGGAACCGTTTTGCCGTCCATCCGAACGGCCGCCCTGGGCATTTTGGACCAGATACCTTACCAGATAAAACCCCCCGATAATGATCAGTACCCAGAATAGAACCATAAAGATCATACCTGCCCACCCTGTTCCCCACCCCATCATGTGCCCCATGGGGCAGCCATAGTAGCGGGTCCCTTCCTGGGCAAAGGCATTGGCCTGAAATGCCGGCATCAGCAATCCGGAAGCGAATGGAATGAGTGTTGTAAAAATACGTTTCCCGTTCATTCTTTACTGCCTTTCATAGCTTGATTTTCTGTAACTATTCAGCCAACCAGCAGGGCGGACACGCAGGTCCGCCCCTACGGATGACTGATCGTATTGTAGTTACAAAACAGATTTTCATGCGAACATTCCTAAACTCTCATTGCCGTTTTCAAAACCAGAACCGGACACCTGCGACATAGGACGTCACGTCGGTATCTTCTCCTTCGGCTTCGGCCAGGTCTTCGGTTTCGCCGAGCAGCCGGCTCCAGGAGACGCCGATATAAGGCGCAAATTCTCGTCGGATTTCATAGCGCATCCGAATGCCTAAAGTGATATCGGTGAAGCCCTGGCCGACGCCGTACTCTTCTACTTCCTGGAAAGCCGCGCCGGTTTCGAGCCGCGGCATCAGGATCAGACGCTGGGAGAGCAGCAGCTCGTATTCGGCCTCCAGGGCGGCCGATATGTCCCCGTCTTCGCTCACGTAGGCGGTCGCATCGATTTCAAACCAGTAAGGCGCCAGCCCCTGGAAGCCGACGGCGGCAAAGGTGCGGTCCGGATCGGGCTTGAAATCGTGGCGCACACCGATCTGGAAATCCCAATAGGAGGCGATATTGCGGCCATAGAGCAACTCGAGTTCCGCTTCTTCGAATTCCTCCCGGTCCGTCAGCCAGGTCCCTTCGCTTTCAAGATAAAGCTTATTAAAGTCCGCCCCGATCCACCCCTGCACGTCCCACAGCAGGGTATCCTCGCCGTCCTTGGACTGGTACTCGAACCGGTCGCCCCGGAAGACGGCGAAAATCCCGTTATCATGGACCACTTGAACACCGAAATTTTCCTGGGCGCCCTCCTGGGCGTCATCGGCATATTTCCGGATCTCATTGCCCGGGGGCGGCCCCGGTTTGGCCTCCTGGTAGTCGGCCGGGAATTCTTCCGCCCGGGAACCGGCATTTTCGGTTTCGGCGGAAAGGCCCGGCACGGATAACATCAGCAAACAGAGAATCATCGCCGCAATCTTCATCATATCTCCTTTCTGCTCAGGCAACCCGCACCACCTGGAACATACCGGCTTCCATGTGATAAAGCAGGTGACAGTGAAACGCCCAGTCGCCCTTTTCGATCGGGGTGATCAGCGCCGACAGGGCCTCGCCCGGTTTTGTCAGGATCGTGTGCTTGAAGGGAATGGGATCATTGCCGTTTTCCAGCTGCATCCACATGCCGTGCAGGTGGATCGGATGTTCCATCATGGTGTGGTTCACCAGGTAAAGGCGGAGGCGTTCGTTGTGGCGAAACAGGTACGGTCCCGGGTGCTGGGAGAATTTCTTGCCGTCAAAGGAAAACATGTATCGCTCCATGTTGGCGGTGATGTTGATGGTCATCTCCCGGTCGGCGGTCTTCTTGTACGGCTGGGGGGCAGCGGATACCAGATCGGCATAGGTGAGCACCCGCCAGCCGTCATTTCCGAGGCCGATACCCGGCTCGTCCAGGCGGTAGAGCGGATTGCTGATCACCATGACCACGTTCGTGTTCCCCTGCTCCGGCTTAAACGGCGTCGGCCCGTTGGGGCCGGGAATTTCCGGATCAGGCCGGGGGTATTTTTCACCATCGTTCATCCCCATTTTGCTGTGATCCATCCCCCCGAAGATTTTGTCGTCCATCATCCCCATGCCGATGTCTTCAAGCCGGCGCACCGGCCGGGGGCGCAGATCGGGGACCGGCGCCTCCATTCCCGGCTCTGGGGCAATCGTCCCCCGCGTGTAGCCGCTGCGGTCGAGAGATTCGGCAAAAAGGGTAAAGGCCTTGTCCTGTCTTGGCCGGATCAGCACATCATAGGTTTCGGCCACGCCGATGCGAAATTCGTGCACGGTGACCGGACGCACCGCCTTGCCGTCGACCATCACCACGTCCATGTCGAGCCCCGGGATGCGCACGTCAAAGTTGGTCGTGGTCGCCGCATTGATAAACCGCAGCCGGATTGTCTCGCCCGGGTTGAACAGCGCCGTCCAGTTCATGTCCGGCGAGTGGCCGTTCATGAGATAGGTGTAGGTGTAGGCGGTCACGTCGGCCAGATCGACCGGGCTCATCCGCATCTTCCCCCATGCCATCCGGTCGGCGAGCGTGTCGGCAAAACCGCGCTCGCCCACATCATCGAAAAAATCCCACACTGTGCGCTGCTGGAAATTGTAGTAGTGCCCTAATAAATTAATGTGGCGGAAGATCGTTTCCGGGTCCTCGAACGACCAGTCGGAGAGCACGACGGCATAGTCCCGATCGCAGGCGAACGGCTCGCCGTCTTTCGGGTCGATGATCAGCGGCCCGTAAGTGCCGGTCTGCTCCTGGAAGCTCGAATGGCTGTGGTACCAGTAAGTGCCGGACTGTTTGACCCGGTACCGGTAATGATAGGTCCCGCCCGGCGGAATGCCGGCAAAATTCACACCCGGCACCCCGTCCATCGGAAACGGAACCAGGATCCCGTGCCAATGAATCGACGCATGCTCCGTATCCATCAACCGGTTGGTCACATTCAAGGCGACTTCGTCCCCTTCCCGCAGGCGCACCAGGGGTCCGGGCACTGAACCGTTAATGCCGGTGGAGACCCCTTCACGCCCGTCGATGACAATCGGCGAATAGCCGATGGTCAGGTCGTACCGTCTCCTTGCAGCAATACCGTCGATGCCGGTATCCATCGGTTGTGCTGCCGACTTCGCCCATGACGGAAGCGGCCAGGCGAACTGCAGGCCGGAAAGGAAAAGCCCGGCTCCGGCCCCTTTGATAAAATTTCTGCGGGTGATTCTTTTTTTAAAATTCATGAAATTTTCTCCTAAACAGCAGCAGGACCAGCCTCCACAAATAGCAACTTTTTCTCGACTGCTTGCTGTAGGGGCGACCGGCCGGTCGCCCCTACGATCGATGGACCAGGCGACCGGCCGGTCGCCCCTACAAACGGGACTATTTCGCTCGGGGTAGATCCATACGGGTTTATCCGGGTCAGGTGATTTTCAGCAGCCGGGCGTTTACCGCCACGATGACAGTCGACAGCGACATGAGCACGGCGCCCGCGGCAGGCGACAGCAGCACTCCCCAGGGATAGAGGACGCCTGCGGCC
>JAGXHH010000052.1 GCA_024636355.1 Desulfobacteraceae bacterium
ATCTGGAGGAATGTCCGGTCATAGACTATGATGGCGAATGGAGAAAAATGGGTATTGGTTATCCGGAAAACTCCGGTTGGTGTTTTTTTTGTGCACCGTCCCGCTTGCGGCGACGGTGCCGTGCTCGTAACCGTGACAGGAAAGTGCCGGCAGGATTTTAGCAATTCGGTTTACGGAGAGAGTTGACGGACTTTCAGGCAAAAAAAACCGTCATCGCGGCTGGCGCAATGACGGTTAAACGATTTGCAATTCAGTTGCGGGAGCAGGCACTCTGATTATCCGGGACCTTTTCCCATTATCGGAACAAAATAATGTAACCTGTTTAGTTGCTTTTCTCGTAATAAATATCGATCACGGTTTTGGATGCGGGCATTATTTTTCGGGGCCTCATTTCCGGCGAGATGACAATGCGCGGGGTCATCATGTCTTCAAATGGGTTAAATTTGCCGTCCTTTTTGTAAAAGGTGGGAGTGCTGTAAAATTCTCCGTAACGCCAGCCCTCCAGGTTCTGTTTGTAAAATTCAACCACCTGCTCTACAGAATCCGGCGTCCCCATGTAGATGCGTTTGGGCAGATCGACCTCTTCTCCATTTTCAGTTGTCTGGTTTTCCATCTGGCTGAAAAGTATCCTGGAACCCGGATAAGATGGAAAGCCGACTTCTTCGCGGCTGGGAATTTTACTGTTCCGGGCTGTCATGGCATTGAAATATTGATCATGCCCATCCTGCAGCATCTCATCGGGAATATTTACCAGGGGCGCAAACGGTTCTGCCATGGCCAAACCCGTAAAGAGCATGAAAAGAAAAATTATCGTCCCGGCGAGTAAACGGAATGATCGCTTCATAAATTTTCTCCTTTGAAAAACCTGTTGAATAATGATGCCAAATCGAATGGTTGCAGGAAAAGCAACAGCAGCTTTTCGTGCCTCAAAGTAGTATATTGCAGCTGCTGTGTCAAGTTTCCATGAATTGCCTGATCTCGTATACAGGCCCGCAGGCCAGACAGGCAAACGGATTTTCTCTCTTTTTGCATCTGAATGCGTTTATGTGGGTGATCTTTCCGAATTTCGGCATTATCTTTCCATGTGTTGATGTATGGTAATAGTAAGAACTAAACATTTCAGGAGAGTAAAATGACAACGGCTTTAGCCAATAATATTCAGATCGAGTATGAGACATTCGGTGATCCATCCAACGCGCCGCTGCTTCTAATCATGGGCCTGGGCGGTCAGTTGATCGCCTGGGATGAAGATTTCTGTCGGCAGCTTGCCGACAGTGGGCACTTCGTCATCATTTTTGATAACCGGGATGTCGGCTTATCGACAAAATTCGACGAAGCGGGGGTGCCGGACATCATGGATATGGTTGTCCGGATGATGCAGGGCCAGACGATCGATGTCCCGTATACGATCAATGACATCGCCGAAGATGCCGTCGGCCTGCTCGATGCCCTGGGAATTGAAAAGGCGCATATCTGCGGCATATCGATGGGCGGCATGATCGCCCAGACGCTTGCGATCCATCATCCTCAGCGTGTGCGCAGCCTGATTTCGATATACAGCTCGACCGGAAATCCGCTGCTTCCCCAATCCCGGCCCGAGGTGCTCCAGCTCCTGCTTGCCGAGCAGCCCGTGGAGCGCGAAGCGTATGTCGAACGCAACCTGGTCATTTTCGATGCGATTTCAGGTTCCGGCTGCTCCTATGACCGGGATTACGTCCGAAAGGTCGTGGAGAGATCCTATGACCGGGCGTTTTACCCCCAGGGCGACATTCGCCAGTTTGCTGCGATTATGACCCAGGAAAACCGCAAAACCTTGCTCGGTTCCGTAACCGTACCGACCCTCGTGGTTCATGGGACGGATGACCCGCTGGTGCCGGTGGAAGGGGGAAAGGACACGGCGGAAGCCATCCCTGGCGCCGAACTGTTGATAATCAAGGGAATGGGGCACGATCTGCCCCATGGCGAATGCTGGGAGCGTATCGGGCGGGCGATTGCCTCCCATACAAGAAAAGCGGAATGATCGGAAACCCGCCCCCGTGGCAGGTGCTGTAATCGTAGGTCGGGATTCACATCCCGACATGGTTTAAATCCTTATGATTTTTTGCAGTTGCCGGCGTGTTCTCCAATCCGATTGCAAACCGGTTTCCAATCTTCCGCCACGAAAGTTTGGCATCGTTGAAGAATGGGCGGACACGCAGGTCCGCCCCTACAAAATTCAGCTGATTCCGGCAACTTCAAATGTAAGCCCCGCATTGCCGGTCAGGCGATCGATGAGGGTCTGGCCCATGGCGGTAGACGGTGTCCAGAAGCCGCCCTTCAGATCCTGTTTGTCGATATCTTTTAACAGGCAGACCGCACTTTCCCCGAGCATCTTCGGAGTCGACCCGTAGCCGGGGTCCCGGTCGCCGGTCACGATCACCCGCAGCCTGCTGCCATCGGTCGATTCTCCGAGGAAAAGCAGCTTGTAAAACCCCTTTTCCCGCTTTTCAGCAGATGGCCCTTCGCCGGGTTTCGGCAGCAGCGTCTTTTTTAATACGGCACGCGACGGCCAGAAGGCGCTGCCTATGAAAAAAACGCCCAGACTGCTCGCAAACGCAGCCGCTCGAAGCCGCCCCGTAATGCCGGTGCCCATCATCATGGCCTCATCATACTGGAAGTCGCGGCCCCAGGCGTGGCCCATTAATGCATTGGACCGGTGCACCACGCGGGTATTGACCGCCCCCATCACAAACGGGGCCACCCAGCTTCGGGCATCCGGGTCGTATTCATAAAAAGAAACATTCGGCTGGCGCACGCCGCTGCGCATTTCTTCCGGCGCCAGCGCATAGGGGTTCTTGGCGATTTTGGCGATTTTCGGATCGCGGCGCACTTCTTCAATCACATTTAACATACTGGCAACGGTTCCACCGCTCACGCCGCCGCGCATGGCTTTGACCCGCATCTTCACCCGCTGCATCGGGTGGCCGAACCGCTTTTCTGCTTCCGTCTGCAGGAAAAATACCCCCATGTCGGACGGAATCGAATCGAATCCGCAGGAGTGAACAATGCGCGCGCCGGACGCGGCGGCATCCTTTTGGTGGGCATCGATCATGCGAGACATCCACGGGGTTTCCCCCGACAGATCGCAGTAATCCGTGCCGTTTTTTGCACAAGCGGCCACCAGTGGGGAGCCGAGCTTGGCATAGGGTCCGACAGTCGATGCGATGACCCGAGCCTTTTTTGCCATCGCATCCAGAAAAGGTCTGTCGAACGCATCGCCGACAATCACCGGCAGGCGTTCATCGGCTGCCAGTTCACGGTGCACGGCTTCGAGTTCCGGGCGGCTGTTGCCACCCAGGGCAAGCCGCACCATGTCCGTCTTGCCGTAGCGCGGCCAAAGGTATTCGGCCAGGAGGCGACCGACAAAGCCCGAAGCCCCCCATAAAACGATATCCACATCCGGCAGATCCTTAAATTGTTTGCTGTTCATTTGAAAAATCCTTTTTTCAGAATCATTATTGATGGGAAATGTTTCAAAAAGCCTGATGCGTATTCCGGCTTTGCAACCGGTCGAGAAGAATTTGATACAAAATCAGCAGATCCTCGCCGGCTTCCGCCGGCGTATCCCGGAAAACGGCCTTTTGAACCGCTGAATCGGCAATCCCAAGGCGCCGGTATACCAATCGGATCTGGTGCCAGGTCGGCAGCCAGACGAGCTGCGCCTGAATGGCTTCGATCGATTTTAAAATCTCAACGAAGCGGTTCAGGTTCAAGATGAAATAGATATTGAAGGGAAAAGGCGAGGGCGCCGGGATGACTTCCTCCTTGTCCCAAACGAAACAGCCGGCATGCGGATGCCACTGCAGCCCGGCTTCCTTCAGCTTTGCCGCAAGCCGACAGTGTGTTTCATCAAAAGGCAGGGGCGCCAGGTCTGTTTCAGGGTTAAACGAGGTTGATTGCATGAATGCCTTCCTTTAGAAAAGGTGTCTCGGAATTTTTTCAGTAAACCCGGCAGGAAATAAAATCCGGTTTACAAGGAACCCGATGTTCATTGAAAGATAAGCATAAAGGAATTTCGTATCAATTCGAATGCCATGGGGGTGGACAACTCCGCCGGGGACGAAATCGGGGTGGATGTTTCCGGACTGGATACCGGGACTTCCATCTCGTCGTATTTGAAATAGATTCAGACGAAGGATATTATTTGAGTTCAGGAAAGGAGACGATATCATGAAAAATCCGAGAGACTTTTTGAAAGACAGCATCCGCTTGACAATCGATTTTTCCCAGACCGATCAATCAAAAGGCTTCACGCCGCCGCCAATCGAAAAACCTGCACCTCCGGAGGCTGTGCGAATCGATCTGCCCCGGAGTGAAGACTGGCGGGACATCCCTCCCGTGACGCTTGTACAGGCGATTGCCAACCGAAAGTCGTGGCGTGTGAAAACGCGCGGGCCGCTTTCCCTGCCGGAATTGTCTTTTCTTCTCTGGGCCACACAGGGGATACGCAAGGCCGAAGGGGCGTATCACGCCCTTCGGGTGGTCCCTTCGGCCGGATGCCGGCATTCGTTTGAAACCTATATCGCCGCATTTCGGGTGGAAGGACTGGAAAAAGCGATTTACCGGTATTTGCCCCTGAGTCATCAGCTTACCGAAGTGGCAGCCTACGACAACCTGGAGGCCAGGGTGGCGGAGATGGCGTTAGGGCAGGGCTTTGCCGGTCGGAGTGCGGCGACGTTCATATGGACGACGATCCCGTCGCGTATGGAATGGCGCTATGGGATGGCGGCCCACAAGGTGATCGCACTCGACGCCGGCCATGTCTGCCAGAACCTGTATCTCGCCTGCGAGGCGATCGGCGCCGGCACCTGCGCCATCGCCGCCTACGACCAGGACTACTCGGATGAAATGCTGGGGGTCGACGGTGAGGAGGAGTTCACAATCTACATGGCCCCGGTCAGTAAGCTCTGATTAGTAGCCGAATTAACTTCCAAGGAATTTAATGTTTTCGGTTTTGGTTTTCGTGCACGTGAACGTACACGTGCTCGTGCATGTGCACGGCATTTGTTTTTAAGTTCCTTCTCATATTAACCCCGAAGGGGTCGGACATATCAGCCCGGGGCAGCGCCCCGGGAAAAGATGAAAAGAATCAGAGGAGCCCTGAAAGGGTGAAACATAGAGACAAATGAATTTATAAATGTCACGCCCTTTCAGGGCTCCTTTTCCTTGGCTGTTCTTTCCCGGGGCGTTGCCCCGGGCTGGTATGTGATGCCCTTTCAGGGCATTAATATCTCACTTGATAGAGGTTTCCGGATAACCATAATTCGTTTTTGAGATAGTTTGGGGATTGGCGATTGAATTTAGTTTTTTTGCTGATGGATGTATCAGGCTGGGTGCCTGCGATGGTTTGTTCAGGCCCTAATTCGTATCGGAACTTTCTTGATGTTTTGACAAAAGATTAAAAATAGAAGGTCGAAGTGGTGGCAGTTCTTCTTTAATGACTGTCCAGACGATGCGGATATCCACACTGAAATATTCATGAATAAGTTTATCGCGCATGCCCGCCATGTATCTCCATGGGACATCGGGTGCTTTGGCGCGAAGGTTTTCGGGAATGCGTTTTGCTGCTTCGCCAAGCACTTCCAGGCTGCGGACGACTGCGTTGATTGTCTTGCGGTCCTGAGTGAATGATTCGAAGCTGTGCCCTTGAGTGAATTCGGCCGTCTCATCTATAGCATTCAGTATGTCTTCAAGGTAATCTCGGAAATCGCGTCTCATAACATGGAGACCTCTTCCATAATGCGGCGGCCGATATGGGGTTTCAGCGCCCCTTTAGTCACCAGGTCAACTTTTGCTCCGAGCCAATTGCTCAGTTTTTCTTCGAGTTCAAGAAATTTGAAGAATCCCACCGGTCGATCGAAGTCCACAAGGATATCAATGTCGCTATTACGAGTGGCCTCTCCTCTCACATAAGAGCCAAAGATTCCAATTTCAGTGACACCGTAATCACGGACCAGTTCATCACGCCGATGTCTTAGAATTGTTTCGATTTCATGCATGCGGGATGATGTTATTTCATTCATGTTTATTTTGGCTCACGGGCAAAAAATTAATGAAAATGCCTTTATTTAACAGAAATATACGTTATCGCTCAAGATGTGTCAATTGCCACTTCTTCCACTGCTTTCATTGAAATATTGGCTGTCAGTCATTTTGAAGCCTTCGTCGGTTTTCCGCTGATTGACCGGACGCGCACTTTCAACCGCTCGATCCACACATAGAGCACCGGCACATAGGCCAGGGTCAGGAAAGTAGATACGATAAGACCGGAGATGGCGACAACGGCAAGCGGGGAGAGGCGTTCCAGGCCGATGGCGAGTTCGGCGGCAATCGGGGTCATGCCGGCAATCGTGGAGAAGGCGGTCATCAGGATCGGGCGGGTCCTGCGGCGGATGGCGTCCTCGATTGCGGGGAACAGATCGTTTCCCTGCGCCCGGGCGGTTTCGATGAAGTCGATGAGCAGGATCGAGTTGTTGACCACGATGCCGGAGAGCAGCACCATTCCCATGGCAGCCGGCATGCAGAAATGCCGGCCGACGAGGATCATCCCCCAGGGGACCCCGATGAAGGCCAGCGGGATGGCCGACATGATGATGACCGGGTGCAGATAGGAGCGGAATGTGATCACCAGGGCGAAGTAGAGGAAGAGCAGGGCCAGTCCGAGCGATTTTCCGAGACGGGAGAAGCTGTCGCCCATCTGGCTGATTTCACCCATATGGGTCAGGGTGTAGCCGGCCGGCAGGTCAAGATCGGACAGGGCCTCGTCGACCTGCGCGTTTAAATAGGAGATGGGGGCTTTTGCCCGGTAGCCCAGGATGTTCACGGTCGGCTGGAGGTTTTCCCGGGTGATCCGGGTCTGGTGCCAGGCCGGAGATATCTGTGCGATTTCCTTTAACGGAATCATTCCGTTCCGGCCCGGAATTAAAAGTGTCTCGATGTCATTGGTCTGTTTTACCTGATCGGGGGCAAACCGCAGTCGAATGTCATACCCGTCCTGCCCGGGAATCCGGAAATGGGCCGCTACCCTCCCGGTGGTGGCTGCGCTGAGTGCATCGGCCACCTGCCGGGGGGAGATGCCATGCCGGGCGAGTTTTTCCTCATTCACTGCCACGGCGATTTCCCGCTTGTTCATATCCCAGGAGCGGGAAACCGATGTCAGCCCCTTTACGCCACGCAGCCGCCTTGTCGTCTCATCGGCCAGCCGATCGAGCACCTGCCGGTCCGGACCGGAAAACATCACGTCAATTGGTGCGGCAATCGACGACAGCGGGGTAGCGCCGTAATCATAGACATGCACGGTTTTGAGTCCCGCAATCATAGCAAATGCCTCCCTCAAGCCGTCCTCGATCTCCCAGATGGTTTGGGGCCGCTCGAACCGGTTTTGGAAATGCACGGTAATGGTTCCTTCCTGGGAGGTGCGCTCCGAGCCGAAGCTGATCACCGCGGCTTCCGCCCCCACGGCTGTCGACATCCGGATAAAACCCGGCGTTTCTTTGATGATCTGTTCCATCCGGTCCACTATGGCTTCGGTCCGATCGACGGACATGTTCGGCCAGGTTTCAAAAGAAACCTTGATAATGCCCGTATCCATCGGGGGCATGAGATCCCTGCCGGCAAGCGGCATCTGTTTGAGGCTCACGATGAGCAGTACGATCAGCAGGGGGCCGATCAGGGCGAACCAACGGGTGGTTCCGGTTCGGAACGCGGCGATCATGACGGTCTGCAGTGGATCGATCAGCCGGTCCCGGAACCGTTCGGCCAGGTGCTCGACCCGGTTTTTCTTTCCACCTTCCTTGATCAGGAAACGTGAAAGCAGGGGAATGACAGTCACCGAAGAGACAAACGATGCGATCAGCGCAAGGGAAAGGACAACGGTGAGCGGCCGGAGGATTTTTTCGGAATAACCGCCGACGAACATGATCGGGACCAGTACCGAAAGGGTTGTAATGGTCCCCGCGAAATCGGCCAGAAAGATTTCCCTGGTTCCGTCGATAGTTGCCTGGAGCCGCGATTTTTGCCCGGTTGCGGCATGTTGGTCGATGTTTTCGATCACCACGACAGCATCGTCGACCAGGAGCCCGACGGCCAGTATGACCGCAGTCATGGTGACGATGTTCATTTCGTAGCCGAGCAGCTTCATCCCGGCAAAGGTTAGCAGGAAGGTAAACGGGATCGACACGGCTGCAAGCAGCGTGATCCGGCCGCGGGCCAGGAAGAAGAAGATTACGATGACAGTGAGGAGCACGGCATCGCGCAGTGCGCCGATCAGGTTGGAAACCGAGGTGCGGATCAGGTCCCCCTGGGTATCGGCGATTTCAAAGCGAAGGGCGGGAAAAGCCGACCGGATCTCCGGCAGGGCATTTTCCACGGCATTGAGGGTCCGGGTGACGTGGCCGCCCTCGGGGCGCAGGATGTTCAAGCCGATGGCCGGTTTTCCGTTGCCGTGATAAAACGACCGGCGCTCCTCGGAACCTGTCTCTTATACACATCTGACG
>JAGXHH010000053.1 GCA_024636355.1 Desulfobacteraceae bacterium
AATATTCGAATATTCTCTCGCAGAGCCGCTGAGAGCGCAGAGGAACTCTCCGCGTCCTCCGCGTCTCTGCGAGAGAATATTCGATCTCCCTGGCGCCAAAAAGTTAGGATTGCCCATCCGTTTCCATCCCCTTGACCCGACCCCGTTTCCCGCGGGTATTTCAACCGTCATTCTTCGTTTCCATGCAACCAGGGCGGACACGCAGGTCCGCCCCTACCAAACGACTGGTCATCCGTAGGGGCGGACCTGAGTGTCCGCCCTGCTGGGCTGGCTGAATAGTTACCGGTGCAGTACTTCATCTGGCAACCGTTTTGATGTATACGCGGGCGACTTCCCGTCGGTCACTGTTTGAAAGAATGAATTCTGAAAAGACCCGTGCCGATTCAGCCGGGATCTCTATCATCGGTGCGTGTCCCACATCGGTAAAGATGTGCATACGGGAATCGGGGATTGCTTTTGCAAATTCCCCCGCATTGTCTACATGGATTATCCGGTCGTGATCTCCCCACATGATCAGGGTGGGCGCTTTTATCTTCGCCAGTTCCGCCTTGAAATCCGAACCGTCGGCCTCGCTTAGCATTTCAGCGAAGATCTTCTTGTTCAGGGCCCGGTTGGCAACCGCTTTTTCGGCGAGAACGCTTTTCAGCGGCCAGGGGACGAAAGGCCTTTTTTCCAGGGCGAATTTTATCAAGGTGTCGAAATCGTCGGCTGTGTTCACGATCAGGGGATTTTTCCCCCCTTCGGCCAGGATTTTCATCCACTCGCTTTCGTGGTCGAAAATTCCCGCAGAATTGATCAGGGTCAGGGTTTGCACCTGTTCGGGGTACCGGACCGCGTATATGGATGAAACGGCTCCCCCCATTGAATTGCCGGCCAGGTGGAACCGATCTATACCGAGGGCGCCGGTGATCTCATGGAGATACCCGACCTGGTCGGAAACACTGTAGGTCATATCGAAGCGCTTGACGCTTTCGCCGTGGCCGGGCAGGTCGACTGCGACCACATTGAAATTGTCGGCCAGGTGGCCGGCGAACCGGATCCAGTTTTCCTTGTTTGCCGCAAAGCCGTGGATCAGCAGTACGGTGGGTTTGGAGGCTTCCCGGTTATTTTCCAGGTAGGCTATCGGTTTGCCGTTCACATCTATCATGGCCGAGGTCAGGCCCGTTCTTTTCTTCTCGAATCCGATCATCATGTCACATACATTGTGCCTGAACCCGGAACAGCCGGCAAGCATCAGGATGGAAAGGATGACCAGCAGCCGGACAGATCTTGAATTCACCCGGAATTTCATAAGCGTTTTTCCTCCCTTTTCAGGAAAAATGTAACTGTTCAGCTAATACCAACGGGGCGGCCCACAAAACCATTTTACCATGAAGAACATGAAGAGCATGAAGAGCATGAAGAAGTCAAAGACATGAGACTTGTATACTTTTTCTTCATGTTCTCCATGGTACTTGGAACCAGGGCGGACACGCAGGTCCGCCCCTACAATACGACCGGCCATCCGTAGGGGCGGACCTGCGTGTCCGCCCTGCTGGTGGCTGACTGGATACCCAAAATTTATCATTAACCTTGCCTCGTACCATAATGGTAATTTGGAACTCGCGCCGTCAACCACCGGAGCGGGAGGAAATACTGGTCATTCAAAAATGTAAAAAAATTATCATTTGAAAACATTTGCTTAAAAATCTTTTTTGCAAATTATTCAAAAAAATTCATTTTTTTAAAAGTTTGGCTGGCATGAACTGGTCCGAATTCGGACCAGTTCATAGAAGATGTTTAACTGGGGGGCTTTACCCATCAAAAGCAACGGGCGCGCAATATTTAGCGCGCCCGTTGCTTTTGCAATACATCAGGCGATTCTACACCCGCCTGATGCCGGGTTTGATCGCCGTCCAAATTCATCAAGCAGGGAATCCAGGAGCCAGAATTCAGAATCCAGAATAAGGATTCGCCTTCGGCTCAATCAGGATAGAGAATATGCCGGAGCGAAGCGACATCCGAATACCTTCTGGCTCCTGGCTCCTGTATTCTGGATTCTCTTATAACGAACCAGGGGAATATAGACCCCTTCCAGGGACAACCAAAACCTGGTCCTCTGGGCCAGGATATTTATTGTCTTCAGGTGAACCGGGCCATTTGACCGTACACGGCTCACAATCCCCCTCGACATTATTTCTTCATCTGTTTGTTAAAAATCGCTTCAGCCTTTTTGGCTGCAGCATCGGCCCGATCGGCCGCCCCTTCCGCTCGGTTGGCGGCATTATTGGCATCAGTGCCGGCGATTTTGCCGCAGCAGTCTTCGACATCCGCCTGGGCTTTTTCAGCGGCCGTTAAAGCTTGCTCCGCTTTTTGTGTCGCCATGTCCAGCTGGCTCTGCATCTGCTTCAACTGTTTTGAAGAGGCGCAGCCGCCCAACGTAAACACCAGTGTAACAGTGAGGGCCATTAAAATGGCCAGAGACTTGCTCCGACGAATCGGTTTCATTATCGTTTCCTTTCATCAGCAGGATTATACGGTTTGAATTGAACACACGGTCCGATACTTAATTTCACAGGTTAATCCAGTTAGCAGTCGTTTACAGCCGTTCACCTCCTTTCACAACGGTCCCCACCCTGGCGGGGACGCCGTTCTGAAGGTCAATACAGCGATAAACCGAAGTCCAATCGATATCCCAGGTAGAATCCAGGTTTAAAATGAGTTGCTCAGCGTAGCCGTACATGTCGGGAATCCTGCCGTATATGTCGGGATGCACTTCCATGAGCAGCATCCCGTCATTGACGCCCAGCTTGACGGGCTCATAAATAATTTCCACGGTGTCGCCGACGCGTACCTCATCGAATAGACGCTCGATATGCTCCGGATAGAGCCGGATGCAGCCCCGGGTGACCAGGCGGCCGACGGACCAGGGGTTGTTGGTGCCGTGGATGCCGATGTGTGCTGCTGAAAGACCGATCCAGTGATCTCCTATGGGGTTTTCCGGCCCTGGAGGAATGACGACGCGGCCCCGGGTTTCCCACATCGAGGGTGGCGTGGTCCATTCCGGGTGGCGTTTTCGATCCGCCACCCGAGAAACCGCGTGGAGTGTTTCAAATTCCTCCCGCCCGATGCCCACCGGGTAGGTTTTCACTATTCCGATGTTTTTAAAAAACCGATAAAGACGCATTTCGGGGATATTGATGACCACCTCTTCAAATTGGTTCACCGGAAGAATCCAGTAGGTGGGAATCAGAATCGACAGTTCCGGTTCTGGCACCCAGGGGTCCAGAGCCGGATGGCACAGTTCGATTTCATTGAAACCGAGTTCGTATTGCCGGGCGATATCCAGAAGTGTTTCATCCGCCCGGATAGTGTGGTATTGGATGACGCCCACAACCGGCATGACGGATCGCCCCGCGTCCTGGCTGCCTGACGGCCGGTATGCGTAACCGCCGGCGCCCACAGATGATGTTATCAAGAGCGTTATGGAAATTGCTGTTGCAATGAATGTTTTTTTATTCACGGAAAAACTCATTTTACAAAAATTGAGTTTCATAGAACTGACCCTGTTGTTCTAAATATATTGCAATGATTATGCCAATTCAATGTTGCGAGACAATGAGACCAGGCACCAGGTCCGGCAAGATCATTTTCAGGACATGCACCGGCAGCGAACTTGAAAAGGCATAGTTTTTGGCGTCACCGCCCGCCACGAATGCACTCATGGTGCCGAAATGCTGATCCCCGAGGGTGAACACAATCGTTGCCGCCCGGTTCATCACCTTTGATTGGACGATATCGCCCCCGGGGCCGAATGTCTTGAACCGGTGGTCCCCGGTGCCGGTCTTGCCGCCGATGGGCAGGTATGTTCCATCCGGAAGGGCTACGGCTCTGTGAAGCCTTCTGGCGGTCCCTTCGGCCACGACGCTGATCAGAGCTTTTTTGACGACCTGGGCCACCCGCGAATCCATTACGCGTTCGCCTTCCGGGGGCATCAATGCGAGATGCGTCTCGTACGGGGTATTCTTGCCGAAACAAAGCGATTCGATTCGGATATGAGGATATCGCACGCCGTGGTTCTGAACAATGCCCACAAGCTCCGCCAGCGCACCCGGACGGTCCGCTGAAGACCCGATGGCCGTAGCATAAGATGGCACCAGGGAATCGAATGGATATCCCGTTCGCTGCCATGCCTTGTGGATATCCTGAAATGCTTCGAGTTCGATAATTGTTCGAATGCGCTGGTACTGCTTATGATGGCGTTTTGTCGTAAACAGCCAGCGGTACACGGCTTGCCGCTCCTCGGCGCTCTCAGCGATGACGCCCGGCAGAGTTGCGTCCGGGCTTTCGGTCATCTGGCGGACCACCCAGAGTTCAAGCGGATGAACATTGGCCAGGTAGCCGATATCGGCCAGTGAAAGGTTCTCCGGGTCATAAGCATCGTATAGTTTTCTAACAAAGACCTCTTTAAGCTTGGAGCCGGGCAGATGCCGGTCCAGAAAATCGGAGAAATCTTCAATAGAAGCCGAGGGGCGGAGATAGCGGTCTACGGCAGCCAGCCGCCACGGCGTGGGCCGGATTGCCGAGAGCAAGAGATCTCTGGCTTCTGGACCGCTTTTAAATTGATATTTCTCGTAGAAGCGCTTGATGAAGACGATCCCCTCTTTGTCGGCAAAAATGGACAGCAGCCTTTTTTTCTCGGTTTCATCAAGCTTTTCGACCATGCGGGGCGTCACCCCGTATCGCTGAAACACGTGATAAAAAGAGATGTCCCGCATCATCCGGATGAAGACCAGGTTGACGGAATGGCTGAAGGCTTCGCGGACGGTCATGACCTTTGCGTTTTCTTCGGGCCTGAAGTTGGCGAATGTGTGAAGACCACCGCCTGTAAAGAATCGTTCAGCCGGACTTGCGGAATACGTGCGGTTCATGGCCGCATCGAGCATGGTTGAAAGGTCCGGCGTTTCGATTGACACAAGATGGTTGACCGCCCAGAGCGAAAGCGGATCTGGGGGATACTTGCCGTTGATTTTTTTGAGTTCAGAGCGCGTCATGCCGGCATAACGGTCGTAAAGGGCGGTGATGATTTCAAGGTAATGAACAAGCGTGCGCAGTTTCGCCGATGAGCCCAGGTCGAGTTTCGTCTGCTCGTCGATATTGAAGGGCCCTTCGAAACTGTTGGTTTGCACTCGCAGAAGATTGCCTTGAGCTGTGCGTTCGTAGAGACTGAAGCTGTATACGACTTTCGAAGGATCGCCCCGATCGAGCAGGTAAGGTGCCCTCAATCCGTATTTCTGCACGTTTGCCGGGTCCTTGAGCGCATTGAGGATCTCTGTGGCAGCGCGTTGGAGATCCGCGTCGATAGTCGTTCCAACAATTAGATCGAGCCGATCCAGGGCATATGCACTATTTATTTCCAACGTGCTCAGCAGCCGGGTCCGGATCGGATTGGCGGCTTTGCGGTTGGCAATGTCGACCGGATAGTGAAGCGGGGCCTGCTGTCGCAGAATCAAGCGGGTATTTAAGGCGATGTCGCGGAAGTTATCCGATATGAGTCCCTCTGCGGCCATAAGGCGCAGGTATTTGTTGGTCGTTTGCTCCAGCGCATCCGGGTTCAAAGTCAGATAATCGGTCGGCCGCCGCTGCGCCAGAAACAGGCTCAGCGCCGATTTTAAAGCCACCACCGAAGACTCGGGGTTCCCCGCATTCGGGGCCTTTACGTCAATTTCCGCAAACATCCGGTTGACCGTCTCAAATTCCAGGCCGTACCAGGCCCATAAACCATCGCCCAGACCGCTGACCTCCCCGAAGCCCCGGGTCGCCGCCAGGGGCATGGAATTGATAAAATCGAAAACAATGTTTTTTCGAGCCGCTTCAGTTCGCTCCCCGGTCCGGTATGCCCGAAAAGAGGCCGAAACGAGCTGCCGGAGTTTCTCCTGTGCGTCAACGGTGACCCCATCGGGGGAATGCCTGAATTTTTCAATCTGGGTCGCCAATGTACTCCCACCCGCCACGCTGCGGCCTTGATCCATTAAATTGGCTGTGAAATCGATCAGGGCTTTCAACTGGCGCTTCCACTCAACAGCCGGGTTGGCATAGGGGGTATCCGGTTTGAGAAGATGGCGGTTTTCGATAAAGAGCAGCATCTCGATCAGGATTGGCGGTATTGCGTCGAATTCCGGGTAAGCGCGCTGAGGGGAATAGGTGCGCATCAAGTCCCGGTGTTGGCGGTCCTCGATCAGAAGGCCGGCCTGCGCTTTTTCGTCGTAAATCGGAAATGTGCCCAGGTCCGTGTATTTACGCATCGCGTCCGACCAGCGGGCCTGCCGGCTGACCGCATATCCCCTGGCAGTCATGTTTTCGGTCCACATGGGAATCCGGTCATATCCCAGGCGGGTATCGTAAGGGCCGTGTTTCGGAAACCGAATGACATCACTTGAACCGTTTTCAACCGTATAACTGAAATCTTTGGCTACCCTGGAAAAAAACAGGCTTTGCAATCTGGATGTTCGAATTTCCAGCGCAATTGCCACCATGAAGGACAGGAACATGAGCAAAAAGATGGTCCGGCTTTTCCATCGCGCCCGTTTGAGGCGGGTTTTATGTGTCATCGAATTTGTGGATTTCCGGGTCCCGGTTAACAGCATGATTTTCCTCACTTCAAAGTGTCGCGGATGGAAAGAGCAAATTTTACATTTTAACGCAACTATTGTCCGAACGAAAACCAGGATTTTTCGTTAAGATCAAGGCCGGCGAAAGAAGAGTAGAACCTCCGCAATCCCCTGAAGCATCAATCATACCACTTTAAAAAGGCTTGAAATAAGCCACGGAAACATTTGATGACTAAAATTTACAGAACTTTTTGTTCCGAATGGGTAATAAACGGGAATGCGGGGTTCCTATTTGTTGCGTTTGCTGTTTTTCAAGCGGCTGGTGACCTTCGTGCGGCCAAAAAATTTGCAGGGGACCCGGCCGGTCACCCCAGCATCGGCAGCCCAAAGTCAAAAAGTTTGTAAGTCGTAATTATTTTACATTCTGTAAAAATATCCGTTTCCATCTATTGATTGATCACCGCCTGAACAGCAACATAACCGGTCCGTACGCAAATGTTCATTGGCAATTTACGACACACCGCCTGTTTTTGGATCACGGAAGCATTGCCGAAAGGGAATTGCGAAATCAGCCGGAAAACCATTCAAGTAAGGAGATAAGAGATAATGCGGACGTTCAGGTCGGAGTGGATTCTACATGACTGGGCAGCCATTTGACGCCGATTCGGACGCCGTGGCCGCATTTGCCGGCGAAACCCTGGAAGGGACCGGGCTATAGGTGTTTCCGAGCCTTAAATATCAAATTGATTATCGGGTTCGCTCCAGCAATTGACTATTCACCATTAAAAATTTACAATTCACAACTTGTTTTTGTTTTAGTTGACTGAATTAATATTGAATTGTGAACAGCTAATATTCAATATCTGACCCGGGTATGTAGTGCCGTTTTGCTCTCGCCATGGCTATAAATGCTGTTTTTGAGCCCAAAAAGTGCAATATGGTCCTGATTTGAGGAGTAAATTCGAGTTTATATTTCATTTTTCCAATCAGTTAATTTGGCCCGACCCCGTTTCGCGTTTATAAAAATAAACAACTGGAGCATTCCCGATATCCAGAAACGATAATTTGGAGCTCGCGTTGTCACCCCCGGAGCGGGAGGAATACCGATTCATTTTAAAAAAATGAAAAAAATTGTCATTTGAAACGGTACTTTGAAGGTTTTATTGAAAATTTGTTCAAGAAAAAATCATTTTTTTTAAAAGTTTGGCATGAAGTGGTCCGAATTCGGACCACTCCATCGATGATGTTTGAGGAAAATTTTACGGATTACAATTTTGTAAAATTTTTCACTTCACCATGATTTGAGGGATAATAATGGCTGCAACAATTCCAAGTATTGCTATGCTAAACATGACTAAAATTAATATGCCTACAAATTTCCAGAAAGATTTTTGATTTAAAAGAGCTTCTTCCATTTCTTTAATGCCACCCCCGTCAAGCAGACGGCTAATAGAAGATGCGAATTTGAAAAGAAAAAGAGATGGGAAAAAATGTAAAAGGCCCATTAAAATATTTATCGAAACCATTAGGATTCCCGGGACAAAAGAGCTTCCGCCAGTTACTTTAGGAAAAACAAATATGTTTACCATGCCGACGATCACCATGAAACCGATAGATATAAAACCAAGAACAGATAATAACCTGGCCCAAGGTTTAGTTTGACGTAGTGAGAGCAACATTGATTCAGTGGGACTAAAAGTTGTTTGTGGGGTGGAAGAATTAGTGGGGAACTCGTTTTGTTGTGTCATTTTTTCTCCTTATTTATAATTTACTACTAAAATGCATAATGGGCTGCTCAGGGGTGGCGCGCCTCTTCGTCGTCCCCTGTAGCAGCGTGGTTATCTGGTTTTATATTTTCTTCTATCACTTTTTTATAAAGATCTGTGGTGCCTATTAAATACTTTATCAAGAACATAACCACAGCGAACAGAATCAAAACTTTTGCTAAATGCAGAAATTTAAATCCCAATTTATAAACAATGGGGTCGGTTAATATTAGAGGAACCGATCCCATGAAATACAGTAAACCAATACTTATATATTTCATCACGATATCCTTTTCTGAGTACCCAACGGCCTGCTCACCTGCCGGTGTGGAGCGGCAGCGGAACACCGGTCAGAGTGCAGCAGGAATGTTGTGTGCTTTTATCTATACATTTATTTCCAGAATTTTTTTTATTCTTGAGCCTCCGTTTATCAAGTCACTCCCGATTAAGATATATGCCATAAATATTAGAACATCCTTTCTATAGCTGTTTTCAAGCCTTAAATCATCAGTTTCGCTATTAGAATTGGCCTTGTAAGGTGATTGCATCTCCCGGAGTTCGCAAGTGATTCCGAATCCGTCACTTCTCGGCCAAGTGCTCTGATCCCAGGCCGTTATTTTGTCTGTTCCACAAACTAACGGCCTCCCAAAAGCGACACTTTCCGTCCATTTCCGTTCACGGGCAATGATTCGGTTTTTAATGGATTCGTCAATCCATTTTCTGTGGGTTTCCTGCATTTTATTTGTGAAACAATACAGCTTATATGCCGATCCAAGTCAATAGAAAACGCTACCATTCGCATGTCGTTCAAAGTATAGGTGATGAAAAACTGTTACTAACGGCAATGCGTTGTATTCTGCTAATTATGATCCAATGCAGGGGGCGGGGAAAAGATGAATGTCGAATTCCATTACTACATGACCTGCCTGATTGCCGCCAGGGCGGGGTTTGGGCCGGGGGATGCGGCCACTATTGCGTATGCGAGCCAGTATGTCGATGACAACGACATGATCTTCGAGGTCTCCAGGGGGACCGGGGCCGCGTTTCGCAACTATATCAGCCAGACCATGAACATCCTCAAGCCGAAGCCGAAACTGTTCCGGATCTATCCGGTCTTCCACTTCATCCCCGGCGATCCCCGGGCAGACACCGCGTGGCGCAAGGACGGGAAGATGCACTGGCTCAATACCACGCCGGACAGCAAAAACGCCCGGCAGGTCCTTGCGGCGGCCCTGGCCTCGGAAGACCTTTACCGGATCGGCATTGCCCTCCACGGCTATGCCGACAGCTGGGCGCACCAGAACTTCGTCGGCTACTACGAGGCGTTCAACTCTATGACCGGGCCGCTGGCCACGGTCTGTCCGAACATCGGACATGCCGATGCCGGGCATAACCCCGATGAGCCGGCCCTGGTCTGGCGGGACAAACGGATGCTTGCCGAGCGGGTGGACAACCGGGAGCGGCTCCTCGACGCGGCCGATCATATACTGACCGCCCTGTGCGGATTTGTCGATCCCGGCCTGAGCGGCCGGGCGGTTTCCGACATTTCGGCGCAGCTGCGGCAGGACCTGGTCTGGGCCATCGGGGGAAGGGACCAGGGCAATAACCTTGGAGATGATCGGGTCGGCCGCTACCGGGAGTTGTGCGAGCGTGCTGCCTACGGGGGGAGGCGGATGCCGGATTACGATCCGGATGCCTGGTTTGACCGGGCCGTTTCCGAAGATGTCCGGGGGCTGCGGGACCGCAGCGATTTCACCCTGGCCCGCTGGGATCCGCTGACCGACGTGTTCACCTGGAATGATCCGGAAGGCTGCGCTGCGACCGACTGGCAC